>JAQXIG010000042.1 GCA_029007685.1 bacterium
TAAAATGAAAAAGACAATACCTTTCACAAAAACAATACATTTCAAAACTATGATCCAAGAAGTGACGGATATCGAAGTAAAACATAATCTACAAATAAAAGAGGATAATATAATAGAAGGGGATATTTTAGTAGACGGTAGTTATAAAATGCATGAGGCTAGTCAAATAGAAGAAAAATTTCATTATAATTTGCCATTCACGATTGATGTAGATGATAAGTATAATATTGAGGAAGCATTGATTAATATTAGTGATTTCTACTTTGAAATTATTAATGAAGAAGATTTAAAAGTAAATGTAGAGTTAGAAATTAGCAATGTGGAAGAAAAAGAAATACTCATTCAAGAAGAAATAGAGGAATTCTCAGAGGAAGATCTATCTCAAGAAGAGGATTGCAGAAAGCAATTAGAAGAAATACCGATTGAAATTGAGGAGAATATCGAAAGTATAGAAGTACCATCTATAGAACAGATCGAGAATGAGGTAATGGAAGATTTTCAAGAAGAGGAGTTAGAACAGAAAGATTTAAAAGAACCTCCATTAGTAGAAACACCAAAAGTAGAACCGTTAGAGGTGGAAAAAACACCTATGATCACTACTCCTATTACGAATATCACTGTAAATAATCCCATTGTTACCAACCCTATAATTGATACAAAAGAATCGATGCCACGACCAGAATCCAAACAAGAAATTACCTCACCAATGAACTATCATTCTATCTTTGATAGCATTTCTACTGAAGAAACCTATGCTACTTATCATGTTTATATAGTAAGGGAAAATGATACATTAGAAGCTATTTTGGAAAAATATCAAACTACCAAGGAAGATTTAAGTGCTTATAATAACTTGGATAATATAGCCATCGGAATGAAAATTATTATTCCATGTCACAATGAATAAAAAAGAAATTCTAAATAAATATCATATTAAAGTAAAAAGTTATAAAAAACTAAGAAATGCTGATATTGTGAAAACCGATGATAAATATTGGGTTATTAAAAAAGCTAATAATCATAATATCTATGAATATCTAAGAAACAGAAATTTTCATAATTTTCCACATGCTATTACAGAATCTCAAGATGATTATGAGATTGTAGAATATATAGATAGTATCAAAATACCAGAAGAACAACAAATAGAAGATTTGATTTATTTGGTAAGTATTCTTCACACGAAAACTACTTTTTATAAAACAATTGATACTGATTATATAAAAGAATTATATGAGGAAACACTTAAAAAACAAGAACATCTCTACTATTATTATTTAGGTTTACAAGATATGATTGAGTCTGAAGTTTATATGTCTCCTAGTCATTATCTATTAATTAGAAATATTTCAAACATTTATAAATGTATTTATCAAAGCAAAGAATATTTAGAAGAATGGTATCATCTCATAAAAGATCAGAAAAAAATCAGGTATGCCATGACACATGGAAATTTAGATAAGAGTCATTTATTAGAAAATAACGAAATGTATTTAATTAGTTGGAATAAGGCTAGAGTCAACATACCAATTTATGATTTGGTTAATCTTTATGTAAATAATTATCATAAAATTGATATTGTAGATTTATTAAATATTTATGAAATGAAATATCAATTGAGTAAAGAAGAAAAATATTTATTTTTCAGCATTGTAATGATACCACCAAAATTAGAAATTCAAAATACAGAGTATCTTCAAGTAAAAGAAGTATTTGAAATTGTAGAATATGTAGACAAATTAAAAGCCACATATATAAATTTAGAAAATTATAAAAATTCAGTTCCATATGAGAACTGAATTTTTATATACTTTGTATATCTTGAATACAGAAATTAAAATATAATCCGAATAAAACCAATTAATATACAAATCATTAAAATAAAGATCAAAATAACATTAAATCTGGTAGTAATAAAAATCGTAAATAACATTTGCCACATTAAAATAATCAGCATAGATAATAATATGCCCATATACCATAGACTTGTTTTTCTTCTAAATTTACAAGTTTCACATCTACAAAAAAAACCATGACCTTTGTGTTTGAACATAAGACTTCACCTAGTATAATATATGCGCAAAAATGAAAAAGTTCAGCATATTTATTTAGAATAAAAAAAGTTATGAGTAAAATATATACAGAGATTATGAATTTTTATTGTGGTATCTCTTTAATGATATTGAGAAAAGTTGTATCTTTTTAAAAGAGTTGTTATAATGAAAAGGTCGTAAAAAAAGGACAAATGTCTATTAAGAAACTTAGCGGATGTGTATGATATCTGGCTAATATTTGTAAGTGATACTATAATCAGGGGGGAGAAAGAATTACTTAGCATTATAAAATTTAATCGAGTATTTAGACAGATATATTTAAGTATTGTATCACCAGAAAAAGAAATGCATTTTTGTGTTTAATATAGGCTTAAGATATCTAAATTTGTGATAAAATCTGTCAATAATTTAAAAATATTATATTTCATAATTTTTTGTTTATCTTAATAATGGTGTAATAACTTTACAAAAAATATAAAAATAATATATAATGTAATCAGAGGTGATTAATAGCTTTTAAGAGAAGATTATTTATCTAAAATAAGAGGATTTTATGATTCGAATTTAATTTAAAATATTAGTTGGTATAAGAAGATGTGGTAAATCAGTTATTTTAAATCAAATAATAGAAGAATTAAAAGAAAAAAGAAAAATTGATGAAGATCACATAATATTTATCAATTTTGAGTTTATTGAATTTGAAGAATTACTAGATTATCAAAAACTAAATAAATATATAAAAGATAAAATTCAAGATAGTAAGACTTATTATTTGTTTTTAGATGAAATTCAAAATGTAGATAATTTTGAAAAAGTTGTTAATTCGTTAAGAGCTTCTATAAAAAATATCAGTATATTTTTAACTGGTTCCAATAGTAAAATGCTATCAGATGAATTATCATCAGTTTTATCAGGCAGATATGTTTTATTTAATATTAATCCTTTAGCTTATAAGGAATATGTTTCTTTAACAAATAAAGATGGGAAAGACTTAGATACTTTTTGGGACTATGCTAAATGGGGTGGACTTCCTAATAGATGTGAGTTTACAAATGAAATCAATATTAAAAACTACCTTCATAGTGTATATGATTCTATTATGTTAAGAGATATCGTAAAAAGATTAAATTTAAAGGATACTGTTTTGTTTGATATGATATTACAATATTTGATTGAAACTGCTGGTCGTGAATTTTATGTTGATAATATTATAAAATATTTAGACAAAGAAAATAAAAAAATATCTAATGAGACATTATACAATTATATAGATGCTTTATGTAAAGCATTAATACTTAAAAAGGTATATAGATATGATATTGCAGGAAAAGGTGTATTAAAAACATTAAAT
>JAQXIG010000043.1 GCA_029007685.1 bacterium
ATATCATATATTTAACCATTTTTTTCACAATAAATCCTCCAATAACTACTTATATTATGAGAAAAAAATCGTGTTTTATAATTTTAAAATAATTTTTTATGTGTAGTTGTCAATGATGTGAGACTAAAAAAGTAAAAATAAAAAATCAGTATGATATAGTTAAAACGTTAATTGTATACATTGTTTTTTATTTGATTTCTTTTTTCAATAGGAGAAATCCAACCTAATATTTGCATAGGAATGTTGTTACTTCTCTTTAAATAGTTTTTCATTTGTATTTTTAAATCATCATAAGAATAAAAAGATAAGTAATTATAGAATCTATTTTGATCGTTCCTATGACTTCTTTCAACTTTACCATTATGTCTAGGAGTACGAGGTTTAATCAGTTTATGCTCAATATTTAAAGATAAGCATAAAGCATCAAGAGGGTGAATTCTATCAGTTTTTTGAATATGAGTAAATTCGCTACCATTATCTGTTTGAACAATTTTAGATCGATAACCAAAGTAAAGAATAGCTCTTTTTAAGAAGTCGACAGTAGAATAGCTAGATTGTTCCATCTAAGGATAAATAAATCTTTCACGAGAAGCTTCGTCAATGATTGTGTATTGATAGAACTTCTGTCCATCATTGCCAGAATAACATTATTTAGGGACATATTTAACATCCATTGGACACTTCATACCTAATTTGGTAGAAGTGTCATAATGTTTAGAAACATATTTTTCACGTTTTTCTTTATTTACAAAATAAACAAGTTTTCTCATAACTCTAAATAAAGAACAAGCATGTCTGGTATAACCTCGTTCGGTTCTTAATTTTCCATACAGTTCAGATATAGAAATATGAGGATTTCCCCTTAGATAATCTTTAATCTATTTTAATCCCTGTTCAGTGTGAGAATTAGGGTGAGGAGTATGAGGCGATGAGATTTATTTAAAAGTGATTCTTTGGTACCATCAAACATTTTGTTCCAACGTCTCAAAGAAGCTTTAGAAATATGATAACGTCTACAAACGTGATTAATTGATTTCGTTTGCCTATATAATTTAACAGCATAATATTTAGTATTTAAGTCATGTGGTAAATATCTAAGAGATTGTGGTATACTAGTCATAGCGATTATATCCTTTCTTTAAATGTTCTTATTCAATTAACATTTTAAGGTATCTATCGCTTTTTAGATATCATCTTGGTCTTACATCAATAGTAACTGAACAACTAACTATCAGAATACATCTCATATTAATTGACAAAGTGTTCCTACTGTTATAATTGGAAATAATGATGATGCACTTTAACAAAAAGGGAAACAACTGAAATAAAGTTTGTTTCTTTTTTTAATGAAAGTATCGAAGGGATAAACAGAAAAGATCCTTATTCTAGATAGAAATAATAAAAACAGAGAACAATGATTTCGCAAAATTTCCATCTAAAAAGGGAACAGTCAAAACGGAAAAAGATTCTAAAATAGAAGTTTATTCACATTTTTTTAAATCCGAAAAAATTAACAAAAAGTTAACTTAGAACATAAACGGTTTAAAATTACCTATAATGATATAAATGAGGTAAAATATGGTAATTTTTAGAAAGCGTTTGAAGGAAACAAGAAAGAAAAGGAAATTGACCCAAGAAGCTCTGGGAAAAGGAATTTATCTTAGTAAAAATGAAGTTTGTGCTTATGAACGTGGTAGTAGATGCCCACCGCTAGAAACACTAATACGCATAGCAGATTTTTTAGAAGTAGATTTTCTATGGCTAATTGGAAGAGAATTAGATTGTATGATCGGAGAAGATAAAATCGTAAATCTCTCAAAAGAGGATATTAAAATTATTCAGGAATTAAGAAAAAATGAGGAATTATACAAAAGATTTCTCGAAGATCCTGAAAGAACAATCAAGCAATTAAGTAGTTCTAAATACTATTCATAGGAATGGTATTTTTTTTGACATTTTTTGAAAAGTAAACGTAATATAATATAAAAGGTGAGCAAAATGATAAAAATAATAACTGACATTTTATGGAGTATTGCAATCGTGTTTCTGTTAGGAGGTGGACTTTATTTTAGTATAAAACTAGGTTTTCCCCAATTAAAAATAAAATCTTTGTTCAAGGGGTTTCGAGGTGATAAGAAAAGCAGTGTTTCTCCTTTTAAAAGTTTAACGATGTCCCTAGCAGCTAGAGTAGGTGTAGGTTCCCTAGCAGGAATTGCCTTAGCTATCTATATTGGCGGACCAGGAACTATTTTTTGGATATGGCTTACAGGAATCATCACCTCTATTAATTCATTTTGCGAAAGTTACTTAGGAGTAAAGTATCAGGAAAAAGATGAGAATGCCTATAAAGGAGGCCCTTCTTTTTATATTGAAAAAGGACTAAAAAACAAAAAATTGGCTAGTCTTTATTCTATATTGATTATCATTGCCTATATTGTTGGTTTTATGACAATACAAGCCAATACCATTACTACATCTATTCATAATTATTATAAAATAGACCCGATCATAATAGGAATTGTTCTGTGTATGATTTCCTTCCTTTCCATTATGAAAGGATTAGATCGCATTGTGAGTATTACCAGTAAATTAGTTCCCCTAATGGGAATTGGCTATGTTATATTAAGTATCATAATTATTGCATTAAATATTAATTTGATGCCTAGTGTATTATTAGAAATTATTACAAGTGCATTTAATAGTAAAGCAATCACAGGGGGAATCATATCGACTTTTATCATAGGTATTCAACGAGGAATATTTTCAACAGAATCAGGACTAGGAACAGGTTCTATTGCATCTTCCTGCAGTCATACAAATGATAAAATCTCTTTAGGGTTAATCCAAATATTGGGAATATATTTTACTGTTTTTATTGTTTGCACATCAACTGCACTTCTAATTTTAACCTCCGATTATACAACTGTAAACTTTAACCATATGAATGGAATAGAACTAACTCAGTATGCTCTAGATTATCATTTAGGTAAAATAGGGATTATTGTGTTAATGCTATCCGTAATTTCCCTCGCATATTCTACTATTGTAGCTGGCTATTATTACGGTGAAAGCAGTTTGAAATATCTAATAAAAAATGCCAGTAGAACTCAAATAAATATATTAAAAACAGTGACAATAATTCTATTAATGATAGGAAGTGTCATTAGTGCCACCTTATTATGGAATATAGTAGACATCTTAGTAGCTATGTTATCAATCATCAATATGTATGCCTTATTAAGATTAAGAAAAGAAATCATACTAGATTATAAAAACAGAAAAAATAAACAACTTCATCTGGTAAAGTTGTGAAAACAAAGATTAAGTGCTAAAATATCATTAGTAGAGGTGTTAATATGATTGGAAATGACTGGGATAATATTTTAAAAGACGAAATTAAAAAAGAGTATTTTATAAACTTACTAAATTTCATAAAAAGAGAGTACCAAACAAAGACAATTTATCCAAAACAAACTGAAATTTTTAAAGCTTTTCGAAATACGCCTTACAAAGATACCAAAGTCGTAATTTTAGGTCAAGATCCATATCATGGGATAAATCAAGCAGAAGGATTGTCTTTCTCTGTAAAAGTAGGAATTCAAAAACCACCATCACTTCAAAATATTTTCAAAGAACTTCAAAGTGATCTGGGGTATAATATTCCACAACATGGGAGCTTAGTAGAGTGGACTGAAAAAGGAGTGTTATTACTAAATACGGTTTTAACAGTAGAAGCTAATAAAGCCGCTTCACACAAAGACCTTGGATGGGAAGAGTTTACCGATGAAGTAATAAAAAAAATAAACGAAAAAACTACTCCAGTAGTATTTATTCTTTGGGGAAGCTTTGCAAGAAATAAAAAAAACTTAATTACCAATACCACTCACTATATCATTGAATCTCCCCATCCATCACCATTTTCAGCCTATAACGGTTTCTTTGGAAGTAAACCGTTCTCAAAAACCAATCAATTTTTAATTTCACAAGGATTAGAACCAATTGATTGGCAGATAAAATAAAATGAAAAAAGAATAATATAGTAACGAAAAACAAAAAGAAGCATTACTTTTCAAAATAAAAGTAAATACTTCTTTTTTTGAAAACAAAACCAAAGTGGAAGGCTACTTCTTACTGCTTAATATTTTAAAATTCACTTAATAACTTTCTGTTCCTTCAAGATCTCTAATGTCTCAATTTTAACTTCTGGAAAAAATGGTTCTTTCTGATAGTGAAAAACTTTAGCTACCAAATTTGAAGGAAAACGCTTCACTAAGTTATTATACAAAATGATATGATCATTATAATATTTTTTACTTGCCTTCAAATCGTTATCAATTTCAATTAATTCAAAACCAATATTTTTTAGTGTGGATAACTTAGCAAGTGAACTATCCAAATCTACATAACCCTTATATTCCGCCCAAGCAGTTTCCAGTTCTTTATTCAACTCAAAATTATTAATCTTCTTATGTTTAATTTTTAATAAATTTGCCAAAATAGGCTCCTCCTGGTACTTAGAATCAGCTTCCTCAATAATTTTTTTAATTCTCTCCAACAACTGAAACTTCTTTTGTAACAAAATATCAATATTATTTTGTGCTTCACTAATTCTAATTTTAGCCATTTGAAACTGATTATAAAAAATCACTTCCACAATTAACATAAGCAAAATCACGATAACAATCAATAAAATAACATAATACATCCAATCATCTACCTTATATACTTAATTTTATCACTGTTATCAAACAAAAACAACTTCTTTTAAAAAGAAATTGCTTCATCAAAAATAGCATAATTAATATAAATTAACCATAACAAAATAATTTTTCCTTGATCATCCTCTAATAGTAAGTAGTCTCTTCCATCTGCTAAAATTTTACCAGTAAAGATTCTATCACGCCATTCAATAGAATCTGGATAAGAAAGATAAACAGATACTCTTTTTCCATGATTCATAGAGAAAATAGATTCTACATATTGTGGATCGGAAGATTGATTGTTAGTAACAGTAGTAGAACTATTAGGATTATAATTTGGCATATTCATATAAGGTGGATAAGTACTTTGACTAGGAATAATTGTAGGATTCTGAAATCCATTGTTACCAATACCTTGATTCATAAACTCTCCTTTCATACACTAAAATATATGAAAAAAGTAAATAAAATATTATAAAAATAAAATTAATTAGTAGGATCTAATAAATATTCGTCGAAAACAGTATCCGTGGTAGTTGGTTCAGTCCCGCGAATGTAATACATTATTTTTTTGTGTTCATCACTTTCTTGTGCTGGGCGTCCAGTAATAGGATTTACTAAAACCCCAACGACATTATTAGGTTGTTGATACCATGAATCAGGTCGGTCACCTAAATAATTTTCCGTCGCTTCCACCCAAATATTTCGTGAATATTTATAATCACTAGTATCCAGATTACGATTGTCATCATATCCAATCCATACTGCAGTGACAATATCTTTATTATAACCAATAGACCAGTGATCAGTATCGGTAGTACCGCTTTTTAAAGCTAATTTATGTTTAATTTTTGGGGCAATTCCAATTGCTGTTGGATAATTATAATCGATAAAACTAGAATCATAAGTAGTAGTTAAAAGATCACTCAATATAAAAGTTAAACTTTTATTCAAAATATTTTCTTTTTCATTTCTTTTCTCATAAAGAACATTACCTTTAAGATCTTCGACCTTAGAAATCAAATGACCAGTTACCTTATAACCCTCATTCGCAAAAGCTGCATAACTACTAGCGATTTCGATAATATTAATACTAGCCGTACCCAGTGGTAAAGAGGGAACTTCATCCAACTGAGCTGTAATACCCAAACGCTTGGAGATATTAACCAAAGAATCTTCTCCCAAAAACATATGGGTCTTTACTGCATAAATATTATCAGAATAGGCAATTGCTGTTGCCAAAGAAATGGGTTTATTTCCATATTGATCACCATAATTTTGTGGCGAATAAGTCTGATTATTAGAAAAATTAAAAGTAGTTGCTTCACTAGTAAAAGTAGTACTAGCAGTAAATCCACTTTCCAGAGCGGCATAATAAAGTAGTGGTTTCATCGTCGAACCAACTTGTCTTTGTGACTGATAAGCCCGATTATATTGACTTTGATTATAATCTCTTCCTCCAACTAAAGCAATAATCTTACCAGTAGTAGGTTCCATCATAACACTAGCCACCTGCAAGTCTTTATCAGTAGTTAAATTATGCTGAATACTATCCTCCAATATTTTTTGAGCATTAAGATCTAAATTGGTATAAATTTTAATTCCACCAGTTTCTAAATAAGAAGCTGGTATTTCCTTTATAGTTTTTAGTTCTCTCATAACTGCATCTTGATAATACATCACATTCGCAACATCTAAATAATTTTTTTCACCTACAATAGTCAATTCCTGATCGACGGCTTGAGTATACTCATCTTCAGAAATTTTACCAATTTTATACATATTATACAAAATATTCACTTGCCTTTTTTTCGCAAGATCAAAATTAACCACAGGAGAATAATTCGATGGTGACTTAGGAATGCCAGCTAACATGGCAGCTTCTGCTAAATCTAAATCACTAGCACTTTTATCAAAATAAAATTTAGCAGCATTTTCAATGCCATACATTCCATGACCATAATTAATCGTATTTAAATACCCTTCTAAGATTTCATCTTTACTATAGTGCACTTCTAGTTGCATAGTTAACCACATTTCATTTAATTTTCGTTCCCAAGTCTTATCAAAATCTAAAAATAAGTTTTTGGCATATTGTTGTGAAATAGTAGAAGCTCCTTGACTTTTAGATTTCGAAGTAAAATTGACATATAGAGCCTTCAAAATACGTAAATAATCAAAACCTTGATGTTGATAAAAATGTTTATCCTCAGTACAGAGCGTTGTTTGTACCAAATAATCAGAAATCTGATTCAAACTAATCCATTCCTGATTACCACTTCCTTGAAAAAAAAGCTCATTTGATTGATCATACATCAAAAAAGCATTAGCGGATTTAATTTCAAGTTTTGGGGACATCTTTATATAAAGAATGAGACCACTAATAATTAGAATGAATAACCCGATCAAAAACATTCCAAATTTTAGTAATTTTTTGACTTTTTTCATCGTATCCTCCAATCTAATGTTAGTATGAATAAAATGAAAAAAAATATGTATCAACATTTAATTGTTTCTTTTTTTTAATTTATATAGTAGAATAAAGCACAAAAAAGAAAAGAGGTTTTAATCTGATAATAAGTCAAAAAAAATAAACCTGTGTCATCAAATAATGATTTCAATAAAGAAATCTTATGTAATACTACCAGAAAATATAGAAAAAGTTGATTTTGAATCTTACTAAGAAGAAGTACCCAAGATGATTTCTATTTTAATTAATAAAAATAATCAATGAGAAAAAGAGCTTTATTCCCATCATCAAAATTACTATATAAATTTACAAATAGGAATCATGATTTTTACAAAATTACAACGTTAAGTAGCACAAGGAGTAAATAATCACCCATGATCATCCTAAAAACAACGTCAAAAAATATGATAATCAAATTACCTATTTATCCCAAAAATAGTTACTACCAATCCTATAAATTAGCTACTAAAGAATTAAAAAATTTCACAATGGAGTGAATTTTTTATGATACAGTATCTAACTTTATTGAGAAGTATGACTAATTAGAAATTACCAGAGATCTATTGATAGAAGAAGGAATCAATCCTAGATATTATGATCCAGTACAAAAAACCTGTAAGATAGCAGAAAAGCTAATCAAAATAGAAAATAGTATAAAAAAAAATAGTGATGTGCTATAATGGTGCATAGAAATAAAAAAGGGGAGCTTTATGAGAAAGCAAAAATTAGAAATTACGATTGAATCAAGTATATTAACCAAAACATACTGTGTGTTAGGAATCTACGATCCCAATAATCACATCATAGAATATCAAGATAAAGAAACTATGATCATAACCAATACAATTAACTTAGAAAAACAGACCCTAACTAGAATTTGTAAAGACTATGAGTTATACTATACATTTAAAGAGAATGAGGAAACGAAAAATATTCTAAAAATGAAGGATTTAAATCAAAGTCTAGAAATAATCATCAAAACCATAAAATTTCTAAAAAAAGATCATTTACTAGAAATAGAATATATCCATAAACCGGAAAGAATAAAATATAAAATACAATATTAGAGGTGAGAAAATGAGTATTATCAAAGAGTTAGAAAAAGAATTATGTAAAAAAGTAAAAAAGCTAGGTTACCCATTAGAAGAAATAAAATTTGTGCCAAGCAGTAGGCCAGACTTAGGAGATTATCAAATTAACGATGCGATGAATTTAGGAAAGATACTTCATTGTAATCCCCGTGAAATTGCAGAAAAGATCATGAAAGAATTAGAAACAGATGATCGTCTAGAAAGGTTAAACATTGCTGGACCGGGATTTATTAATATTAGTTTAAGCTCGAAATTTTATTTAGATGCTGCGAATAAATTGTTAGAGAATCTAGAAAATAATATCGATAGACAACCTCAAAAGAAAATATTTATCGATTATGGTGGAGCGAATATTGCCAAAACCCTACATGTTGGTCACTTGAGACCTGCTGACATTGGAGAAGCTATAAAAAGATTAACCAAATTACTAGGTCAAGAAGTAATTTCTGACGTACACTTTGGGGATATTGGTCGTCAATCTGGTATGGTAATTTATGAGATGAAAGAACGCTTTCCTGATTTAGTATACTTTAAGGAAGATTATAATGGAGAGGAAGCAGAACTTCCGATTACCAAAGAAGACTTACAAGAAATTTATCCAACAGCTTCTGCTAAAGCCAAAGAAAACGACGAAGTAATGGAAATCGTTCGCGATATTACGATAAAAATCGAAGAAGAACATCCGGGCTATACTGCTTTATGGAATAAAATCAAAGAATTATCAAAAGAAGACATTAAAGAAATTTATGAAAAATTAAATACAACTTTTGATTTATGGGAGGGAGAAACCGATTGTTATCCATACCTTCCTGAGACAATTGATAGATTAAAAAAACAGAATCTTTTATATGAAAGTGAAGGCGCATTAGTGGTCGATGTTAAAGAAGATACAGATACCGAACCAATGCCACCACTAGTAATCTTAAAAGGAAATGGCGGAACAGTATACCAAACCAGAGATCTAGCTACGCTATTATCAAGAGAAAAAAGATTTGCTCCTGATGAAGTATGGTACTTTACCGATAATCGCCAAGAATTATATTTTAAACAAGTATTTCGTGTCGCTAAAAAAGGAAAAATTGTCCCAGAACCTACAGAACTAAAATTTTTTGGTATCGGAACTATGAATGATCGAGATGGTAAACCATTTAAAACCCGTGATGGTGGTGTAATGAGTCTAGTAAACTTAATGGAATTAGTAAAAGAACAGACTCTAAGTAAAATTAATACCAACCTAGTAGAAGATGATAAGAAGCATCAAACAGCAGAACAAATCGCCATAGCGGCTTTAAAATATGCCGATTTATTACCTTGCCGCAACAAAGATTTTATTTTTGATATCAATAAATTTGCTGATATGGATGGAAAAACAGGAACTTACTTATTGTATTCGACTGTTCGCATGAAATCACTAATTACCAAATGGAATCAAGATGTAAACAAACTAAAAATAACAAAATTAAAAGATATATCCGATCAAGAAATCATCAAAACATTACTAAGAATGCCCGTAATTTTAACCAATGCTTATCAAGAAAAAAGTCTCAATGAAATTGCCGAATATCTATACAAGTTAACAAGTACCTATAATAAATTTTATGCTGAAAATCATATTTTAAAATGTGAAGATGAAGAGCTAAAACACTCATGGATTGCTTTAACTAAAATAGTTTATGACACCAATAAATTACTTTTGAATACGCTAGGAATAGAGATACCAGAAAAAATGTAGAAAAAGTAGTTGCTTTTATTACTATTTAATGGTATAAATTTTAATGATAATTTTGAAAAAGAAAGCCCAAAATATGAAATAGATATATAGGAGGATTAAAATGAGTCTAAAAAATATGACAAAAGAAGAATTAGAACTGTTATCTACAAAAGATATTACAAACCTATTATTAGAAGAAAAAGGAAAACAAAATACAGCTACACTCTTTAATAAAATCATCAAATTATTAGAGTTACCAGCATCAACCTTTGATCAAAAAATAGGAGACTATTATACATCTTTAACAACCGATAAAAGATTTATTTTATTAGAAGATGGCAGTTGGGATTTAAGAAATCGCCATACTTCTGATAAAATAATCAAAGTAATAGAAGAAGATGAAGAAGAAGAATTAGAAGAAATCAAAGAAGAAAATGATGACTTTGAAGATAGGTTTGATAATTTAGATACTGAGGAAGAAGAGTTAGAAGATACCGATGAAGATCTCAAAGATTTGGTAGTATTAGATGAAGATGAACTAGAATTAGAACAGTAATTTTAGTTCTTTTATTTTTGAAATACATTAT
>JAQXIG010000044.1 GCA_029007685.1 bacterium
TGCGTGTATGAATCTTAAGAAATTCGCCTTGCATCACTATGTATAAGGTATAGTGATTATGTAAAACACTTAATATTTATTAAAAAATTAAAATAAAAGACAAATAAGTAAAATATTTACCTATTTGTCAACAGTCTGGAATGAAATTTATTTCATTCTTTTTTTAATGGCAATAAGACAATTAGTTATGACATAGATGGTGTAATGTTATGGAATGGAAAACGATGTGAATCAAAATTAGCAACCAAAGAAGAAATCAAAGAAATGGAAAAACAGTTAAAAGAAATAGAAAATTTAATTATTTCAAAATAAGACAAAATAAAAATTTGATATAAATCATAGATTTAAATGAGGTGGACAAAATGTTTAAAGAATATAAAATTAATAGTTATTTTAATGAAGAAGCAGATACTCTAGAAGAAATAATAAGTAAGTTATTTTTATCTTTTTTAGATGATAAAATAGAATTATTCCAAAATCATGATATAATTGAAATGGATATTGCTTAGGCTTATAGATCGGAGAATAATATGGACGACTATAAGGTAGGAATATATTTAAGATTATCTAGAGAAGATGAAAGGTTAGGTGAGAGTTCAAGTATATCTAATCAAAGAGACTTATTATTAAATTATATCAGAGATCATAACTTGATATTTGTTGATGAATATGTTGATGATGGAGTATCAGGTACAACATTTGATCGAGCAGGATTTAATCGTATGATTAAAGACTGTGAAAATAAAAAAATAAATATGATTATTACAAAAGATACATCAAGATTAGGTAGGGATCATATTGAATTTGGATTTTATGTTGAAAGATATTTTCCAGAACATGGGATTCGTTATGTTGCAGTAAATGATGGTATTGATACAGCAAGTAATTCCAGTGCTAATGATATGTTAGTATTTAAAAGTGCTTTTAATGATATGTACGTTAAAGATATATCTAACAAACTTAGAAGTTCATTAAATGTAAAAAAAAGAAATGGACAATTTGTAGGAGCATATGCTCCCTATGGATATAATAAATCTAATAACGATAAACATGTATTAGTAATCAATGAAGAAGAAGCAACTATTGTAAAAAGAATATTTGATATGTTTGTAAATGGTAATTCATTAAGCACTATTTGTGATACTCTAACAAGAGAAAAAATAAAAACACCAAGCATTTCTAAAAATATGAATATAGGGCAAAAAAATTTACATTATGGAGTTTGGTCAACCAGAACCGTAAATGATATTTTAAAATGTCCAACCTATATTGGTAGTTTAACACAAGGAAAACAAAAGAAGGTTAATTATAAATCTAAAAAGAGAGTTCACAATAAAGAAGAAAATTGGATTATAAAAGAAAATGCTGTACCACCAATCATAGAAAAAGATGTTTTTGAATTAGTTCAGAATATGTTTAAAAGTAATAAAAATAGACAAGGTAATGGTATAACAGATAAATTATTGCTTAGAGGATTAATATATTGTAAAGATTGTCATCATACTATGGGTTTTAGAGCACATAAACAATTAACTAAAAAAAATGGTGAAGTCATTAGAATATATGGAAATTGTAATTACTGGGCTAAAAGAAAAAAACAAAATGTGTGTACTCCACATAGTATTAAATATAACGATATAGAAACTCTTGTTATAAATGATTTAAAAAATATGTGTATTAAATATTTAAGTGAATCTAATTTAGAAAATATACTATTATCATCAGATAAATTAAAAAGAAAAAAATCTGACATAAAAATACAAATATCAAAGTTAGAAAATAATATTGAATCAATAAATAAAAAAATTGATGATTGTTATAACGATAAATTAGAGGGTAATATTACATTAGATATGTATAAAAGAACCTATAATAATTTAACACTTCAAATTGAATCGATTGAAACTGAAATAAAAGAATATAGAAAAGTCTTATTTGAATTAGAAAATAAGAAAAGATCTGAACAAGATTATTATAAAGATAAAATAAAAGAATTTATGTCTTTAAAAAATCCGTCTAGAACATTACTAACAT
>JAQXIG010000045.1 GCA_029007685.1 bacterium
AAAAAGAAGACAAGATTGTGAATGCTATATTGAAAGATAATGTTCCTAAAGATTTAGATAAAATGCTATAATTATGAATAATATCGCTTTGATATTATTTTTTCTTTATTTTTTTTAATTTTGTGATATAATATGTTGACATAAAAGGGGGAAAGTTATGTTTTCACGATTTGATGTTTATACTTATGGTCCGTTATCTTTAGATTGTAAGCAATTAGATGAAGCTAATTTACAAGATATTCGGGTACAAGAGTTTAATGATGTTATTCTTGACTATTCTTCTGTGGTATTTTTTCAGATGGAAAATGAAACCGAGAATGCTATAGTGTTACCGCTAGCTGAATTTTTTAAAGAGGTGACTGCAGTTTCTGATCTTTATTATGAATATTATTTTGTAAAACAAGAACAAGCTATGTGTGTATATAAGATGCAAAAGCACTATGGGATTTCTTTGCATAATCGTCCGATTATATTTTTTGATGATTGGCAATCCCGAGAAGAACGCTTGCAGTATATTAAAAAGTATGGAACTAGTTCCATTATGGAGGAAATTCAGAATAATGGAGAGTTTGTTACTACTTATCTTAGTCAGAAAGAAGCAAAACAGAGTCATTGTTTAGTTAAGCGTCATCATTGTTGAGATATCTTAGGAATCTCTTTTTTTATTGGATTATCATTAAATTGTCCATGCTAATGAAAAAAGTATTAACATGAATCATTCACTATGATGTAAAGACTTCTACAGCTAAGGTGGTTATTCAAAAAATCTTTGAAATTTTTTTATGATTGAATCAGAACTATAAAAAGTTTTTACATGATAGAAAAAATGGTCGAGAGAAAAGTCTCAAGACTTATTCATATGATGAAGTTTCTAGTTCATAATTTTTTTTTGCTAGAAATGATCAATGTAGAATTGAGAATTATTATAGGAATATTGAAATATCAAGTTCGTAATAGAAGTTATTATATCGTTCTTTATGCAATTTTTCCATTTGGTTGGCCTTTATTGTTATTACTATTATATGGTTTTTTCGAATTGTGTTCATTTCTTTGTTCTAGGAGATTTGTTTTTTACATATATTTAATTGAAAAGAAAAGAGAGTGAAATATGGATAAAAAAGAGATTATTAAAACAATTGCGTTACGAACTGGTGGAGATATCTATTTAGGTGTAGTTGGTGCGGTTCGTACAGGTAAAAGTACTTTTATTAAAAAGGTAGTAGAAAATTTAATTGTTCCTAATATTGAGGATGAATATGAGAGAAAAAGAGCATTAGATGAAGTTCCACAAAGTGCAGCTGGTAAAACGATTATGACAACGGAACCAAAGTTTGTTCCGAATACGGCTGCTAAAATACATATTGATGATTTTGACTGTAATATTCGATTGATTGACTGTGTTGGTTATTTAATTGATAATGCAAAAGGTGCAGATGATGAGAATGGTCCCAGATTAGTTAAAACACCTTGGTATGATGATCCTATTCCGTTTAGTGAAGCTGCAGAAGTTGGAACCGAAAAAGTAATTAAAGATCATTCTACGATAGGGATTGTGATTACTACGGATGGATCGATAGGAGAATTTAATCGTAGTGACTATCTAGAAGCAGAAACTAGAGTAATTACAGAATTAAAAGAATTGGGTAAACCATTTATTGTGATCGTGAATTCGACTCATCCAATGATGCCAGAGACAGAAAGAATTTGTGAAAAGATGCATGATCAATATGGGGTTCCAGTGCTTCCGATTAATATTGAATCTATGAATCAAAAAGATATGTATAATATTTTAAGAGAAGCTTTGTATGAATTTCCTATTCTAGATGTTAAAGTTAATATGCCAGAATGGATTGCAATATTAAATCCTAAAAATGAGATTAAAAAAAGTTATATTGATGCGATACGTGATAGTGTGATTGAAATTGATAAATTGCGTGATGTTGAAAAAATAACGGAGCATTTTATGGGAATTGCTAATATTTCTAAATCCTATTTATCAGAAATTGATCCTGCTACGGGAGAAGTTACTATTAATTTGGAAGCACCTAGTGAGTTATATCAGCAAGTGCTTAGTAGTATTATTAATATTGATGTTACTAGTAAAGCTCAGCTCTTATCTTTGTTTCAAGATTTTAATGAAGCAAAACGTGAATATGATCAGATTAAATATGCTTTAAAGATGGTTAAACAAACTGGATATGGAGTGGCTTCTCCTACACTTGAGGATATGAAATTGGATACACCAGAAGTCACCAAGCAGGGACCTAGATATGGGGTAAAACTACGTGCTACTGCACCGTCGATTCATATGATACGTGTAGATGTTAATAGTACGTTTGAACCAATTATTGGTAGTGAGTTGCAAAGTAAAGAATTGATTGATTATTTGATGAAAGATACAGAAAAAGATCCTACTAGTATTTGGAAAAGCGAAATCTTTGGTAGAAGTTTAGATGTTATTGTACAAGAGGGAATTCAATCTAAAATTAGTATGATGCCTGATAATATTAGATTTAAGTTACAGAACACTTTAACTAAAATTGTGAATAAAGGCTCTAATAATATGATCGCTATTGTTCTATAAGAAGAGAAATCTTCTTTTTTTTAGAGTGTTTTAATAAATAGTAGTCTGTTATTTATCGCATTCAGTCATAAAGATCTAGGAGATAGATTCTATCAAATTAGAATGTATTCTCAAGATAGATAAAATGAAGAAAAAATTGTGTATGTTTTACTAATCAAAGGAGAGGGGAACAGGTATGAAAAGAATAAAATTACCAGATAAGATTGGTATGATGTGAGGAAATTTTTATTAATGGAAATTATTTTCTGAAATATGAATCTAATGAATGGTAATTTTTGACTGTATTTCAAGAAATGTTAGTTTATGTTCCTATTCATCCAGAATTTTATGTAAGAGGATATGAATGATGAAATGTATACTCTCTTCTGGTGATTCCGTGATTGATGTTTTTGTTGTTTTTGATGTTTTGTTTTAGTAATAGGTTATTAAAACTAGTATATCTTTGTCTTTTTTTGTTAAAAATATTGCTTTTGGTTTAGAAACATGTTATTTTATATATGTAAGCATAGTACGTGTGCTTAAATAGAATATATGGAGGTTTTTAGACATGAAAAAAGCAGAATTAGTAGAAGCAGTAGCTGAAAAAGCAGGATTGACAAAAGCAGATGCAAATCGTGCGATCGAGGCTCTATTCGATACTATCAAAGACGTAATGGTAAAAGGAGATAAAGTGGCTATTCCAGGATTTGGAACATTCTCAGTTGGGGAAAGAGCTGCACGTGAAGGACGTAATCCTCAAACAGGTGCAACTGTTACGATCGCTGCTTGTAAGACAGCTAAGTTTAAAGCTGCTTCCGCTTTAAAAGAAGCTCTTAACTAATATTTTATATATGCGATAAAGAAAAAGATGAGGAGATTCCTTATCTTTTTCTTTGTCAACTAGACATTGTTAACAGGTAGATTTTTTATTCCGATTCTCTTTTTGTGTTATACTAATCTTAGGAGTTGATAACATGTTAGATCATGCCTTGAAATTGCTTAATAAGATAGAAAGCTGTGGTTTTAAGGCTTATATTGTAGGTGGGTTCGTTAGAAATTATTTATTGGGAATGGAATCTACGGATATCGATATTTGTACTAATGCTAAACCTAAAGACATTCGCGGTATTTTTCAAATGAATTGTTTACCCAATGAAGAATATGGTTCGGTTACTGTTATTATCAAAAATATGCGATATGAGATTACTACTTTTCGTAAAGAGTATTCTTATGTTGATCATAGAAAACCACAAAATTTTGAATTTATTGATGATTTATGTGAGGATTTAAAGAGAAGGGATTTTTTGATTAATACTATGTGTATGGATTGCCATGGTAATATTTTGGATATTTTAGGTGGAAAAAAAGATTTGGAGTCTAAAATTATTCATACTGTTGGGAACAGCTATGAGCGTTTTTCTGAGGATGCCTTTCGTATTTTAAGAGCGGTTCGATTTGCGACTATTTTAGATTTTCAACTTAGCGATGAAATTAAAATGGCAATTTTTCAGACTAAACATTTATTAAAAGATATTTCTTATGAGCGGAAGCGAGAAGAATTAGATAAAATTTTTACTAGTGGTAATGTTTTGCATGGGGTATCTTTGTTGTTAGAGTTAGGTCTTGATCAGGAATTAGAACTTTTTCATCTATCTGAAGTAAAAAATTATGATGATTTAATTGGAGTTTGGGCTCAACTTAGAGTAGACGAGGATACTTATCGCTTTACTGCTCACGAGAGAGAGCTTATTGAGAAGATTCAGATTGTTTTAGATCAGGATAATTATGATTCTTTTGTTTTATATCACTATGGACTTTATGTAAATAGTGTAGCGGCTGGTATTAAAAATTTAGATAAGAAACGGGTTACTTTTCTTTATAATGCTCTTCCTATTCATTCTATTAGAGATATTGTGATCAATGGAAAAGATGTTTATGAAGTGTTGGGGCGTAGGCCAGGTGGTTATATCAAAGCGATCTTGAAAGATATTGAAGAAAAAATTTTAACTCAGGAGTTGGATAATACGCGGGATCAGCTTTTAGATTATGTATTAAAAAAATATGGTAATTTATGTTAAGTAGTACACTTTTTTGTGTACTTTTCTTTTGGTGTGATATAATAATAGGCAATCAATAGGGAGATGATATTATGAAAAGTGGTAAATTGGTTGAATTTTTGAAACAAGGGCAGTTTGTGATCCCTTATTATTTATTTCAGTTAAAAGATAAATTTACAATTTCCTTTGAGGAGTTCATTTTTCTTATTTATTTGTCCAATTTAGGTGTTAAGAGTGTTTTTGATCCTGAAACTATTTCTCGTGATTTGCATATCACTTTAGAACAAATTATGATTATGATTGATCATCTTTCTGAGCAAAAATATATTAGTGTGGATGTTATTAAAAATGAAAAGGGAATTATGGAAGAATACGTGGTACTTGATTTATTTTATGAGAAGGTTGCGATGTTGTTGATGGAAGAGATGAATCATAATGATCAGCTAGATAAGATTAATATTTTTGAGAAAATAGAACAAGAGTTTGCAAGACCAATTACTTCGATTGAGTATGAGATTATTAAGGCTTGGTTAGAAAATGGTATTAGTGAGGAGCTTGTGTTGGAGGCTTTGAAGGAAGCTGTATTTAATGGAGTTACGAATTTAAGATATATAGATAAAATTTTATATGAGTGGACTAAGAAGGGGATTAAGACGAGTGACGATGTTTCTAAATATCAATTAAAGCATCGTGAGACAAAAAAAGAAAGTAAAAAATTGGAGTTGTTTGAATATGACTGGTTTGACGAAGAAGAATAGGGTTTGTTTATTTGAGGCTTATTTGGATGAATTGTTTGAAAATCCTAAGTGTGAACTTTATTATGAGAAAGATTATCAATTATTGATTGCGGTGGTTCTTAGTGCACAAACTACTGATAAGAGGGTTAATCAAGTTACTAGAATATTGTGGAAAAAATATCCAAGTTTAGATAGTTTGAGTCAAGCTAGTATTGATGAGATTGCTAGTATTTTGGTGCCGATTGGAACTTATCAAAAGAAAGCAGTTTTTGTGTCTAAGATTGCGAAAGTATTATTAACGAACTTTGGTGGAAAGGTTCCTAATGATCCAATGTTATTACAGGCTTTGCCAGGTGTTGGACGAAAGACGAGTAATGTTGTTCTTAGTAATTTATTTGATTATCCAGCTATTGCAGTTGATACACATGTAGAGAGAGTTAGTAAGAGACTTAGATTTGTTCTTTTGAAGGATGATGTTTTAACGATAGAGAAGAAACTTGAGAAGTTGTATGATCGTTCGGTATGGGCTAAAAGGCATCATCAAATGGTACTTTTTGGGAGGTATCATTGTAAGGCCATTAAACCTGATTGTGAACATTGTAAGATAAGAAATATCTGTTCATTTAAGTAGATATTTTTTTGTTTGCTTTCATATACTTTACTGGTGATATTATGATTCCTTTTTTAATTACTAGTTTGGCTGGAATATCTACAATGATTGGAAGTTTTTTAATTTTGAAGAAAAAGCAATCTGCCACTATTTTAGTTACTTCATTAGGGTTTGCAGCTGGTGTTATGATTACTATTTCTGTTACTGATTTGATTCCTACATCTTTGCAATTGTTGAGTAATACTTTTTACTTTATACCAGCAGTTTTATTATGTTCGGTGTTCTTTTGTGTAGGTATTTTATTTTCTATGTTAGTTGATAAGTATTTGCCTGAAACACAATCTTCTTGTTCTCAACATTCAAAATTATATCGAGTAGGAATTATTTCTTGTTTGGCTATTATATTGCATAATATTCCAGAAGGTTGTAGTTATTATGCATCACAGATAAATTAGGAATATGATGTTGTTTTGGATTGTAAATACTGAATAAATGATAGAATTTTTCTATAGTAATTGTTGACTTTTGGAAAAAGTGGTAGTATTATCAACTTTAATATTTCAAAGAGGTGGTATTATGAAGTATCTTATTAAATATTCAAATTATGGAAATTATTTCTTTATAAAAAATATTTTATGTTTCTTTTTTAATGCTGTTCTTTGGAGAAAGAGCGCGCAAACTATTTAAGTTTGTTCACTCTTTTTTTAGTTGTTGGAGGTGATTATTTTGAAAAGTGCTACATTAGAAGATTTACTTGATATGATTTCTACTTATTCAAAAGAAGAAGTAGAAAAAATTATGAAGGCATATAATTATGCTAATGATTTACATAAAGGACAGTATCGACAAAGTGGTGAAGAATATATTGTTCATCCATTAACAGTTGCCTATATTTTAGCTGAAATGCATGCTGATTCAGATACCATTTGTGCTGGATTATTACATGATACTTTAGAAGATACTAATACTATTAAAGAAGAAATTGCTGGAAACTTTGGAAGTGATGTAGCTGATTTAGTAGATGGTGTTACCAAGATTAGTAAAATGAATTTTTCTTCTAAACAGGAACAAAATCTGGCTAATACTAGAAAAATAATCACTAGTATAACTACAGATATTAGAATTATCATTATAAAACTTGCTGATAGACTTCATAATATGAGAACACTGCAGTTTAAGTCAGAGTTTAAACAAAAAGAAAATTCTTTAGAAACTATGGAAATATTTGTTCCTATTGCTTATCAAATAGGAGCTTATAGAATAAAAAGTGAATTAGAAGATTTATCGATGCAATATTTAGAACCTGATATTTATAAAGACTTACAAGATAAAATGAAAAGAATAGAAGAAGAAAGTACCCCTTGTATTCAAGAAATGTTAGCAAAAATAAATGCAATATTAAGTGATAGAAATATTCATAATGAAATAAAAGTAAGAACTAAAAATATTTATAGTATATATAAAAGATTATATTATAAGGATTGTCGTAGATTAAGTGATATACATGATCTTATTTCATTTAAAATAATGGTTGATGAAATAGACCAGTGTTATTTATTATTAAGACCTATTCATGAATTATATAAACCTGTAAATAGTAAATTCAAAGATTTTATTTGTAATCCTAAAACAAATATGTATCAATCACTACACACTACAGTCTTTGGTCCTGATAGTAGATTGATACAGCTACAAATTAGAACATTCAATATGGATAAAGTGGCATCATTTGGGCTCCCTACTTATTGGAATATTAGTAAAGATGAAGCTAGAAAAAGGATGCAAGAAGATTTGAAAAGTAAATATCAGTTTTATAGTTCTTTACTTGAAATTAATAGAGCATTTGGTGATAATCAAGAGTTTGTTAATCAAGTTAAAAGAGAATTGTTTTCTGAAAAAGTATATATCTATACTACAAGAGGTGAAACGATTGAACTTCCTAAAGGTTCTACACCAATAGATTTTGCCTATCAAATTAGTAGTGATTTAGGAAATACGATGATACAGGTAATAGTCAATGATAAAGTAGTTCCTGTTGATTATGAATTAAAGAATAAAGATAGAGTGAAAATTATAACGGATGAGTATTCTTTTAGTCCTAGAAGTGAATGGATTGATAAGGTTAAAACAACTAAGGCTAAGAGAATGATTATGGAGTTTAGAAGAAGTTAAAAAAGATATATAAAATAAAAATAGCAATAGAGGGATTAAATGGCTCAATTAAAACAACAGTAGCAAAATTCATTTTGGAATGTTATGAGATGAATTTTGTAGAAAAAAGGTTTAAATACATTTTAAGTAAAGACTCGGAAATGGCTATGATGAATAAATAAATTAGACAATATGAAAAGTAGCTTGCTAATTAATATATAATAAGATACAAATAAGTATAGGGGATACATATGAGTGTGAAATTTGATTTTTACAAAGTTAGTCAATATGATAGTTATGTAATTAATATAAATAAAAAGGATTACAAAAAAATGCAAAAATGTATAGCTGAATTAAAGAAAAAATATAATAGTCAAATTGAAAAACTTTATCAAATTGAAAAGAAGAATACTATTAAATTTGATTTTAACAATCAAATAAGTTTTATGACTAAACATAAAAGAGTACTTATTGATATTATTAATGATGTACTAAATATATATAGTGAAGAATTAAGTAATTTAAGTGTAGTTTTTTTATCTGGTAGTTTTGCGAGATGTACTAATAAAATGAGTAGTGATGTTGATCTTCATTTTTTTTATAATAATGATACTTATAATTATATATATGAAGAAATTGTTTCGTATATAATTTCTAGAGTTATTAATAAGTCTCGTGACTGTATTGATCCAACCTTTATTTTTAATTTACAATATGAAAATAAGGTTATGATAACTAATAAAATGGACAAAAGTAAGTTAAGTGTGATTCTTAAATATAAAAATAATGAAATTAAATATTCATATAAATCAGGTTAAAAAAGAAGGTTTTATTTACAATATACTAATACAAGAAATATAAGTAAATTATTTGATTATTTAAATAAAGAAATATTGAATCATAATTATGAATGGTGTCATTGCTTTGAAATTATAAAAGGTAAAAATATTTTTAATGAAATGTATGATAGTTTATATATAAATGAGTTAAAAATAATAGATAAACATTATATAAATACTAAGATTGAAAAATTAAAGGAAACAATTAGAAATAATGAATTAAACATAACAATTAGTTCTATATCACAATATAAGAATAATTATCAAAGTAAAACATTTGAATTGATTTATGAATATGTATCAATAATAAGATTAATTTTAATAAAAGAAAATTATAATATTAAATATTTAAATCTTTTTGATATATTTAGTATTCAAGATAATAAAGACATTGTTAATAAAGATGTTTTTATCCACATATATGAATATATGTGGAACTTAGAAAAATTAACAGTTTATTGTTATGAGAATAATATTAATTATGGATTACATAATAGTGACATAATAAATTATTCTACATGTGAATTAGATGAAAGTTTAAATAGATTAAAACATTTAATTTTAATGAATATAGAAAGGCTAGGTGAATTATATGAGTAGAGCTATTCTAACATTGCCAATGATGCCTATAGACGGTAGTAATTATGGCAAATTTGTAACACCTATTATATGTGAAACATTAAGTAATATATTAAATTGTAATTATTATCATTGTATAAACATATTAGATTCTTTTAATGATAGAAGTACTAAAATAGATAGTTATATTTCATCATTGGATGCTAATAATATTCATTATGATAAACTATGGTTTGATAATGAAAATATATTAAAGTTTCTAAATAATATACAATTTTTGATTAAAAATGGTTATATTTTTGAGATGGATTCTATTATATATAGATGTGAATGTGGTATTGTTGAGATAGAGAAAAATAAGATTAGTTCTTGTAATCCAAATAATTTGAAGTTTAATTATGATAATGGTAACTTAGTATGTAAATATTGTGGCACGATATGTAAGGAGTATAATGAAAGGATATTAGCTTTTACTCCTAAAAATATTAAATTAGATGATATACAAGTATTACCAGGATATTTAAATAAAGATATTAAAACATATGAACATACAGTATTAAATTCATACACTACAATTTCGAGAAACAGAAACACAGGTATTAGTATTAATTATAATGGTAATAACTATAATATTGGTATTGATTTTTTATGGGCAACATATTTAAATACTTTTTCAGAAGAAGAAAAAATCGTAGTGTCAGGAAATAGAATGCTTTACCAATTGTTTAGTAAGCGTGTTAGAAAAATGTTTAGTACCTAAAAATAAAACAATTATAATCGGTACTCCATATATAACTAATATAAAAGATATATTATGTAATCCTTATTTCATTGAAAATGAAGAGTTAAGAAAATTATTTATAATATTTAATACAAAATGGCAGAAAAAAGAAATAATTTATGATGAAACCATATTGAAATATTTAAATAAGCTTTCAGATGAAAACTTAAAGAGATTGTATGATATAATTAATATATCAATGGTAGACAATTCGGAATTTTATAATGAAATAGAAATAATAATAAAACATCAATTAAATATGCAAGAAAGTATAAAAAAATTAAAATTAGAAAGAAGGTAAGTTATGTATAGTGTGTTATTAAGTGAATATGAAAATGGAATGAAATTAGTAGAAAAAAAGTTAAAATCCCAAATTAAAGAAGATTATAAAGTTGTAATCATTGCTTGGACTTTTCCATTAGAGATTGATAAAAAAAAATTTGATGAAGAATGGTTCCCTAAAGGTGGGAGAAGATATGATAAATATGTTGGTTCATTATTAAAACTAGGATTAAAAGAGCAAAATATAACAGTGTTGAACTGTTATGATAAGGAAAAATTCGAAAGTTTTAAAGGTATAATAGATGACAGTAATATTTTAGTAATAACCGGTGGTAATCCTGAAATGTTATATAGTAAGGTAACACAAGAAACTGAAATTTTATATAATATAAAACATTATAAGGGAATTATTATTGGTTTTAGTGCAGGGGCTGATTTACAATTAAAAAGATATTTTATTACTGCTAAGAATAATTATTATAAATATTTTGCTTTTTATGATGGCTTTGGTGTTCTTGATGATCCTTTTTATTTAGATGTTCATTCTATAAAAAATAAAAAATATTTAGAAAAATTACAAAAGGTAGCAAATGAAAAAAATAAGCCAATTTATGCTATTTTTGATGATGGTGCTATGATTTATAATAGAGATTCTAAGGAATTAGAATTGTTTGGTAATGTTTTAAAATTTGTGCCTGGTGAATAATATGAAGAAGTTATTAGTTACTGATTATGATAATACATTAGAATTGCATTATGATTTTACTGATAATAACTCTATTTTAAAAAGAAATTTAACTGCAATAAATCTATTTATGAAAAATAATATTTTAAGTATAGCAACAGGTAGGTATTTTGATGCCATTCATAAAACAATAGTAGAAGATAAATTAATTTTAATTATTTGTGTGCTAATAATGGTGTAGAATTGTATGATAAAAAATATAAATTATTATTTTGTATACCACTATCTAATCATGATTTAAAAGTTTTATTGATGTTAGGTAAATAAGTTTTTTCAGAAATCCATATAATAGTCAATTGATAACTTCTGCCAATTTATATATGCATAATTCAGATGATTATGAGAAAACAAAAGCAGTTCTAAATGATAATTTGAAAGATTCTTTTATTGAATATAAATTTCCAAAAATAAAAATAATTAATAAAAAATGTAATAAATTAAATGCTATCGATATTATAAAAAATATAGAAAAAATAGAAGATGAGAAAATATATACTATTGGTGATGATATTAATGATATTCAAATGATTTTAAAATATCATGGTTACTCATTAACTACTGCTAACGAAGTGGTAAAAAATGTATCTACTAAACTTTATAAGGAATTAAATGAATTGATAGCTGATATTAATATTAAATCAAATTAGTATATTAGTAACTGTATAGTAATAATTTATGAATGCAAATTATTGATGTAGTCTTTTGATAAAATTATAGTGGTGGTGTTAAATGTGGGAAAAATAGAAAATGAAATTAAAATATTAAATGTTAATTTAGAAACGGCAAAATCTAGTCTTATAGATTTAGGTCAGTTGTTGAAATAAAATTTGATGATGAATCTGAAAGTGAATTCTATAAACTAACTGGTAATACAGTGTCTACTGTTGAGAATTATATTATTGGAATAACATTAAATAGTCCATTAGGTAAGAGTATTTTTAGAAAGAAAAAGAATGAAAGTTT
The DNA here is from genome assembly GCA_029007685.1 of bacterium. Lineage (GTDB taxonomy): Bacteria > Bacillota_I > Bacilli_A > RF39 > UBA660 > Alloscybalousia. Next base: position 12,308 of record JAQXIG010000045.1, read on the forward strand.
TAAATTTGAGGTAGATTCTAAAATTATTATTGGTCATGTTGTTAATATAGATTATAGATAGGAATAAAGAAAGGATCTAGTTATGAAAACAAAAATAGTGTTAACAGGTATTTTAAAAGATTATGATATGTTTTTAGTAGTTAAAAGAAATGAAGATGATGATTTATATCCTGGTGCATGGGAATTTCCTGGTGGTCATTTAGAGAAAGGGGAATTGTTAAAAGAAGGATTAATGAGAGAACTAAAGGAAGAAATCGGTTTTAATCAAGAATTTAATCCTAAAATAACACACTATTATGATGAAATTAAAGAAAAAAATGGAGAGTTAATTCATAATATAGAAATTGATTTTATAATTGATGTTAATAGGGATTCAATTGAAGTAAAATTAAGTAATGAACATTGTGATTATAAATGGGTAAAAAAGGATTCAGAATGTTTGGATGATTTTATTAAAGAAAAACTTGTAAATATTTAAGATGAAAATAGTTTATCTTAATTTTGAAAAATGGATTTATTTCTAAACTCAAAAACTTTATAAAATATAATTTGTTCGATTGAATTGTAAGTTCACTTATTGTATAATTTCAGTAGGAACATTCGATGTGAGTGTCGTCCTCCAATCTTGAGAAAGAAAGGAGGGATACAATGAAGAAAAGAACTTTTATAATAAAAGTCCTTCGTCTTATTGCTATCATTTTATTACTCCTTACCTTATTGGTAATAGCAATAAAAATATGACA
>JAQXIG010000046.1 GCA_029007685.1 bacterium
TATATCTTTGGGTATATAAAGACAATATTAAAGCTTTTAATTTGTATAAGAAGTTAGGATTTAAAATTAAGGAAGAAACAGATAGCAGATATTATATGGAATTTCAAAAAATTTAATGATTTTAAACGAAAATGTGTTTTCATTTATCTCTTCATTTGATAAAATGTATATAGTGATTGATTCAAATATCAATTGCCTTTGTGAAGAGTTGTAGATATCTACGGCACTCGCACCAGATTGATAGGAAACTCGGACACCTTCGAGTTTAAGTAATAGATTACTAACAGAAATGTTGGTTTTTTTCTGCTTAAAAACGAAAGGATGAGAGATGATTATGTTTGAGATAGAAACTAAAGAATTAAAAATAAGTGAAGAACTTAATAGAAAGATTGAAATGATATGTAGATTTGCTTGTGTTAAATATGAATTTATTCCAGGTAATATTAAATCAATAAAAAATACTAATATTACTTATGTAAAACCTCATATTTTAAAAAGTTAACGGAAATGATTACTTAATACTAGAAGAATGAGAAGATCTCTTTATAAATAGCTATAATGAGAAAATAAAACTAAAAGATTTAGAAAACTATCTGAAAGATAACTAATTATCCCTAAAAAATACAATTGACAATTACAAAATGGGAAGTATAATATTACTAGAAATAGGAGCTGTTATAATGCGAAAAGAAGAAGAAGTATTATGGGATATTGTAGATCAAAATAGAAATGACTTGGAGTGTTTGACTAGGGTCTACCAATTATTAGATCTGGATCATGATATAGATCGTTTTCATCACGAGTATCAATCTATAATCCAGCAATATCCAATAAAGGTTATTGATAATAAAATGTCTCATGAAATAAAAGAATTATTAAAATATGATTCTCAAGCTTTTCAAAATTTTTCTGAACTAGCATTTAAAAAAACAACAACAGAAACAATGTTATTGTTTTATATTCCATATTTAATTTGGGATATGATAGAAAGCTCTCCAAAAGATCTTTCCAATGTAAAAAAAGTTTCAAAACAATTGATCAAAACTAATCGCTGAATAAGATTAGTTTTTTTGATACATTTAGTTACGTCAGGTATAATACGTAATAGATAATAAAGAAAAGGATAGATAACATGACCAGATATGAAAAAACCAAAAAAGCTGCAATATTAGGAATCATAGGCAATATATGGTTATTGGTGATTAAATTAGTAATTGGTATTACTAGTAAAAGCCAAGCAATGATCGCAGATGCTGCCAATAGTGTTGGGGATATCTTTGCTTCGTTCATGACTACTATAGGAAATAAAATAGCCAGTGTTCCTCATGATCATGATCATAACTTTGGTCATGGTAAAGCAGAATATATATTTTCTATGTTAATAAGTTTATCTATGTTAGGAATATCATTCAAAATATTTTATGATGGTCTCATATCGATCATAGATGGAAACAAATTGGAATACTCATTTTTGTTAATTTTAGTATGTTGTATCACCATAGTAACCAAGTTCATCTTATTTCTTTATGTGAAACAATTATATAAAAAACATCCTAATTTACTACTAAAGAGCAATATGATAGATCATCGTAATGATTCTATTATCACTATATTTACTACAATATCTATAATTTTAAGTAAACATGGTATTTACTTTGTAGATGGCTTAACTGGAATTGGAATATCGATTTGGATTTTTGTATCAGGAATCAAAATATTTTTAGAAAGTTATAATATACTGATGGATATCTCCGTTGATGAAGAAACAAAAGATCAAATCTTAAAGATTATCGAAAACTACTTAGAAGTAAAAAAGGTAACTGATCTATATTCTACGCCTATTGGCTATCAATACATAATTGTATTGACAATCCATCTAGATGGCAATATGCCAACTAGTAAATCTCATCAAATAGCTGATGAGATAGAATTAGACATTGTTCGCTCAATTCCTAAAGTAGAAAAAGTACTTGTTCATGTTCATCCAATTAGAAGTAAGAGTAAACATAAATGACAAAATTAAAAAAATAATGAAATTTTTCTGTAATTAGTAGTGCAGAAAGCATTACCTACATATAATGAAAAAGGAGGCGATAATCATGTATCAATTAGAACCATTACCTTATCTTTATCAAGATTTAGAACCTTATATGGATACCCATACGATGGGGTTACATTATCATAAGCATGCTCAAAATTACCTAAATAAATTAAATCAATTATTAGTAAAAAATAATGCTGATCACCAATATTCTATAACAGAACTACCACAACATATAGAAGAATTTTCACAATCTGATAGAGAAGATATCTTATTTAATTTAGGTGGAGTTTTAAATCACGATATTTATTTCAAAAGTATGTCTCAAAACCCAACTCAAGCATCCCCAGAATTAAAAGAAGGAATCATTAATGATTTTGGCAGTATCGACAGTTTTAAACAACAGTTAAAACAATTAGCACTATCCTTGAAAGGAAGTGGTTATACTTTTTTAGTAATGGATCAAAATAATAGATTAATTTTGATGAATTTTTTAAATCAAGAAACTCCATATTCATATAATTTAATTCCATTAATTGCTTTAGACTTATGGGAACATGCCTATTATATCAATTATGAAAATAAAAAAGATTTATATATAGATAATTTTTTAGAGGTAATGGATTTTAAGAATTCTAATCAAGTATTTAAGGCTCAATCAAAAAGCTAGTGAAACTACAAGATACTAGTTTTTTCTATTTGAAAAAAAATAAGTGATAATGGAAAAAGTATGATATAATCATAGATAGAATAAAGAGGTGGAGATATGATAAAATTCTTTAGAGATGTATTAGATGGTCCAGTTTATATAATCATAGTAGTGATTTCTGTTATATTGATAATCGGAATCATAGGTTTTATTTGGGAAAAGAAAAAAGGAAATAAAAAAAGTAAGATTCAGAATACTATTTCAGTAGAACCAACTAAAACACGAGAAGTAGTATTATCTACAAAAGAAAATTCTGCTTTAGATGAAAAGGAATTAAATTTTGTCTCAACCTCATCTTTGCATCAACAAGGTAGGCAAATAATAGATAGTTTGAATGTAAAAGTAGGAGAAATATCTTCGGTGGAAGAAGGAGCGAAGGTACAAAACAACATGAATGTAGTTGGTTTTGGTGGCTTAGAAGATATCAAAAACGAAACGTTACCAGATATGTCCATAGAACGTCCAAGGCCAGTGGTTACTCCAACGGCAGAGATTCATGAAGTGGTAGAATCGAATATCGAGAAACCAAAGATAGCTTTACCACAATCAATCGATATGGAAAAGCCGATAGTAGATCAGCCTAAAACAGAGATAGACTTAGGTAAAGTAGAGAAAGTGAAATCGGACGAGGTGGAAGATAAAGCGTTACCAGATATGTCCATAGAAC
>JAQXIG010000047.1 GCA_029007685.1 bacterium
TGTCTATTTATGTACTATGTGCGATGGGCCAATTAATCATTTTCATATTCAATTAATTCCTAGATATTCTTTTGAAAAAAGGGGTTCAAAAAATTTTGTTAAGCCAAGATTTGAATATAAGGAAGATTTAGAAAAAATTACGAAATTAAGAAATATGATTAATTATCAAAAATAACAACTCAGATTTTATAGAGCATTGTTAACTATTGTAAAATTTTAGTGTGGTTTGACAAATATAAACAAATATGGTATATTCATAGTGCGTTGAAGAGGAAAAGTAGCTTTAATGTTTTATACTAGTGAGTCAGATATAGTGGAAACTGATTATAAACGTATTGTGAAAGAACACCTCTGAGCTAACTACCGAAAAAGATTAATCTTGAGTAGACTAGTTCGGAAAGCAGTCCGTTATCACATTGCTATGCTTATTAGAGCAAAAAAAGAGGTTACTAAAAATAACAAGTTTAAAAACTTTAGTAATAAATTAAGGTGGCACCGCGAATACCCGTATTCGTCCTTATATATAGGATGATACGGGTATTTTATATTAAGAGAGGAAGATTAAATGAAAAAAAATATATATCATACACACCAATGTAAAGATTTAGATATTAAAGACGTTGGGAAAAATGTTACTGTTTCTGGTTGGATTGAAAATATAAGGGATCATGGTGGAGTATTATTTTTAGATTTAAGAGATAATACTGACACAATACAAGTAGTAAGTAATGACGACAATATTTTTAAAAAATTAACAAAAGAAAGTGTTATCAAAGTATCTGGATTAATAAGAAAAAGAAATGAAGAAACATTTAATCCAAAAATTCATACAGGTGAAATAGAATTATTAATAAATGAATTAAAAGTATTAGGTAAATCAAAAAGTGAATTACCATTTGAAATAATAACTTCAAAAAATACCAAAGAAGATGTTAGATTAAAATATCGTTATTTAGATATGCGTAACAAAAAAGTAAAAGACAATATTTTATTACGTTCTGAAATATTGCATTTTCTAAGAAATAAAATGTATGATTTAGGATTTACAGAAGTACAAACTCCGATTTTAACCGCATCTAGTCCTGAAGGAGCCAGAGATTTTGTTGTTCCTTCAAGATTATATAAAGGTAAATTTTATGCATTACCTCAAGCACCACAAATATATAAAGAATTATTAATGGTAGGTGGATTTGAAAAATACTTCCAAATTGCTCCATGCTTTAGAGATGAAGATGCCCGCGCTGATAGAACATTAGAATTCTATCAATTGGATTTAGAAATGAGTTTTGTTGAAGAAGAAGAAATATTAAGTGTAGGAGAAGAAATATTCTACGATACTTTCACAAAATTCTCAAATAAAGAAGTATCACCAAGACCATTTAGAAGAATTTCTTATAAAGATGCTATGGAAAGTTATGGTACTGATAAACCTGATTTAAGAAATCCATTAATAATAAAAGATGCATCTGAAGTATTAAAAGATACAACATTTGGACCTTTTAAAAAATCTATTATTAAAGTTATTGTAGTAGATGAAATAGGAACACATTCAAATTCGTGGTTTAATGAAATAGTTGATTATGCATCAAGTATAGGTATGCCAGGAATTGGATATGTTACATTAATGGAAGACGGTTCATTAAAAGGACCTATTGATAAATTTTTAAGCGATGAAGAAAGAACAAACCTAATTAAAGAATTTGATATGAAAACAAATTCAGTAATGTTTTTTATAGCAAACAGAAATAAAAAAATTGCACAAAAATTTGCAGGACAAATACGTAATGAATTAGGTAAAAAATGCAATTTAATAGATAATAATAAATTAGAATTATGTATTGTTAATGATTTTCCTATGTTTGAATATGATGATGTTACTAAAAAATATGAATTCTGTCATAATCCATTCAGTTTGCCACATGGAGGTATAAAAGATTATGAAGAAAAAAGTCCTGATGAAATCTTAGCATATCAATTTGATTTTGTTTGTAATGGTAATGAAATGGCTTCTGGAGCAGTTAGAAATCACGATTTAGATAGTTTAGCAAAAGGATTTGAAATTGTTGGATATACACGAAATGAAGTAGAAGAAAAATTCAAATCAATATTTACGTCATTTAAATACGGCTGTCCTCCACATGGAGGAATGGCTCCAGGAATAGATAGATTAATTATGCTTATTCAAAATGAACCGAATTTAAGGGAAGTTCAAGCAT
>JAQXIG010000048.1 GCA_029007685.1 bacterium
CTTTAAATATGATGTTAACAATACATTTAGGATATACAGCCATGTTATCAGAACGGATGGATAAGCGATTATTAACATTAAAGATAATATATGCAAGTAAATCATTAAAATCAAAAGCTATAGTATGGTTAAGCCAAATAGTAAAAGGACATATTAATATGTTCTGATTTAGTCGTGAAATAAATCTATTAAATTTTTAGAAATAAAGTATTTTAAAAACTAGAATAACTAAATTTAGTAAAAAGTTATAAAATTTCGTAAAAACTCAAATAAAAATAATGTTGCATTTCAAAAAGAAATGTAGTATAATACACTGCATAAAAGAAGGGGTGCAAAATATGGAAGAATTGAATATACTAGAGTTTATCAAGTATTACTTTGGTAAATTATTCATTGTTGTATTATTCGTCATCTTGGGAACTATTGGAAGTTATTTTTATACTTACTATATGCAAGTGCCAGTTTATCGTTCTCAAACAAGTCTGGTATTAACTACAAGTAATGATAATAGTACTACCATTACTCAAAATGATGTCACTTTAAATAAAAATCTAGTATCAACTTATCGTGAAATTATCAAAAGTAGACGTATTTTAGATAAAGTAATCGATCAATTGGATTTACCAATGAGTTATGAAACATTAAAGAGTCATGTTGAGGTAAGTAGTATTAGTGATACAGAGTTAATTGTGATTTCAGTATACGATACGGATAGTGAAGTGGCTAAAAAAATAGCAGACAAAATTGCAGAAGTATTCGAGGAAGAAATCATAGAAATCTATAACATTGAGAACGTAAGCATTATTGATACTGCCTTAGTTAGTGGAGAGCCATATAATGTTAATGTAATAAAGCAATTTGTAATAGGAGCTTTCTGTGGCTTTCTAATCAGTAGTATCATTATTGCGCTTATGTTCTATATGGATGATACCGTTAAAACAGAAGAAGACATCGAAAATAAAATAGGTCTTTCTGTACTTGGTAGTGTAGGAAGGTATAAAACTAAAAGAATGGAAAATGAATTAATTATCAATATAGACCCTAAAGCACATATGAGTGAAGCCATTCGTACCTTGCGTACTAATTTACAATTCTCATCAGTAGATAAAAAAATCCAAACTATTTTAGTAACGAGTAGTGTGCCAGGTGAAGGGAAAAGTTTTATTGCGGCTAATTTAGCAGTAGCTTTGGCTAATAGTGGTTCTCGTGTATTATTAGTAGATTGTGATATTCGTAAAGGAAGACAACATCGTATCTTTAAATCATATAACAAAAAAGGATTATCTAATTTATTACTGGATGACGTAAAGGAAGTGTATGGTGATTATGTCAATCAAACTGTCATAAAAAATTTAAGTACGATTTATAAAGGGATGACGCCTCCCAATCCATCTGAATTATTAAATTCTGAAAAAAATAAACAATTAATAGAAATACTAAGTCAACAATATGATATTGTAATCTTTGATGGAGCACCAATTAATGGGTTACCTGACTCTCTAATTATGGGAACATTAGTAGATGGTGTAATAGTGGTAACTGCTTATCAAGAAACTTCATTATCACTATTGGAAGACACTAAAAGAAATTTAGAAAATGTGAAAGCTAATATTTTAGGGGTTGTCTTAAATCGTACTGAAAACAAAAATAAAAAATATTACGGTTCATATTATGGTTAGAATGATTGATTTACATAATCATAGCTTACCAACTGTCGATGATGGGGCAAAAGACTACGAAGAAGCAATCAAGAATATTGAATACTTAATAGAAAGAGGTGTTACAGATATTGTTTTCACCTCTCACTATATTCTAAATAGTAGATATAGTATCAATGTTGTAGAACGACAAAAGATTTTAGCTAGACTGAGCAAAATGTTAAATACTTCTAAAATAAATTTATATTTAGGAAATGAGGTATTCATAAATGATTCTATTTCTGATCTTTTAGTACAAAATGAAATTACGACATTAAATATGAGTAAATATTTATTAGTGGAATTTCCTTTGAATCATCCAATTTGTCATCTAGATCAATTCATTTGTGAATTGAATGATCAAGGAATTACTCCAATTATTGCCCATCCTGAACGATATATTTACTTTCAAAAACATCCAGAAAAAATAGAGGAAATATTAGAATATGATTGTTTACTGCAATGTAATTTAGGAAGTATCAATAAACAATTTGGAAGAAAAGCTAAAAAATTAATGAAAACATTATTAAAAAAAGATTTAGTGAGTTTCATCGCTACTGACTTTCATCATGTTGTTTCTAAAGATTATATTACTTCGTCTATTAAGAAATTAAAAAAAATAATTTCTAACGAAAAACTACATCAATTATGTTATGAAAATCCTAAAAAAGTGTTAGAAAATGAAACAATAGATATACACCGTTATCAAACGGTATAAGGCATTTTCCAAAAAAGGAGAATGCTTTTTCTACGTAAATATAAAATTTTATGTTATAATAAAAAAGAGGTGAGAAAATGCAAAAACTATTCGATCATTTAGGAATCAAACCAAACAACAAAAAAATATATCAATTAGCGTTTTCTCATTCTTCTTATGTAAATGAAAAACATCTAAAAGCAGATTATGAACGCTTAGAATTTTTAGGTGATGCTGTATTAGATTTAGTAATGAGTGATTATCTATATAATCAATTAGATGCCAAAGAAGGAGATATGACGAAAATAAGAGCTAGTTATGTTTGTGAAAATGCTTGCTTTCGATATGCTAGTGATCTTAATTTTAGTGATTATATAAAAGTTGGTCATGGCGAAGAATTAGAAGGTGGACGCTACAAAAAAGTAATATTAGCGGATATTTTTGAAGCGTTTATGGGAGCTGTTTACTTAGATTTAGGTTATGATACTGTAAAAGAAATGATTTTAAAAATAATAGTACCTTATATTCAAGATGATAGTATCATTTTTTTTCAAGATTATAAAAGTGTTCTTCAAGAATTAGTTCAAACAGATCAAAGAAGTTTGTATTATCAATTAATCAAAGAAGAAGGACCGGCTCATGATAAAAAATTCACAATGGAAGTAAAGATTGATCAAATTACTTATGGTATTGGTACTGCGGGTAGTAAAAAAGAAGCTGAACAAGAAGCAGCCAAAAATGCTTTAGAAAAATTGGCCACTTTAGATTAATCTGTTATAATAGAGATATTTAGAGGTTTAGGAAACGTTGTTAAATATGAGTGTAAATTCCGAATGAGTGGTGAAAATTTAGCTTTTTTCTAGGTCTATCCGATTAGAGAAATGCTAGAAAATCCAAGCAAAGATAAAGCTTAGAATGAAAATTATCGAGAATAATCAATTCATAAATAAAGTGAAACGAAAGGAGTTATCAAATTGAGTAAAATAAAAATATTTAGTTTAGGTGGACTAAATGAAAACGGAAAAAATATGTATATTGTAAATGTGGATGAGAAACACATCTTTGTGTTTGATTCTGGATTAAAATATGGAGTTAGTAAAATGTTAGGAGTCGACTATATTGTTCCGAACATTGATTATCTCATCCAAAATAAGAAAAAAATAAGAGGAATTTTTCTAACCCATGGTCATGATAGTAATATGGGAGGAATTAGTGATGTGTTAGCGGCTTTACCAGATGTAGCAATATATGCCACAAAATTCACAATGGAAATTGTAAAAACAAACTTAACAGAAGCTGGAATCACGAAAGCAAACTTAAAAGAAATTCGCCCACATTCTAAAATTGAATGGAAAGATAATTTGACTATTTTTCCAATCAGCGTAACTCATTCTATTCCAGATGCGGTTGCCTATGTGTTATATACGAAAGATGGTGCGATCGTGTATACGGGTGATTTTGTCTTTGATTCCACTATGACGGGGCCATATAAAACAGATATTGGAAAGCTTGCCTATGTTGGAAAGCAAGGAGTATTATGTTTAATGGCAGAATCATTTTATGCCGAAAAGAAAGGACACACATCACCCAACAATCGAGTAAGTGATTTTATCGGAGAAGTCATCAATAAAAACGAAGATAGAATTATAGCGACGATTCTACCTGCTCATATTTATCGAGTTCAAGAGATCTTTGATGAAGTAATGAAAACACATCGTAAAGTAGTTATTATGGGAAAAGGACTACAAGAATTGATTAAAAAATCAATGGAAATGAAATACTTAGCAATTGATCCAGAAAGAATTGGAGATTTATCAAACTTAAACGATAAAGGAATCATTGTTTTAATTTCTGATGAAAAGGAAAAACCATTTGCTAATTTAGAACGGATTATTCGTGGTTTTGACAAATACATCAAATTAAAAGAAACTGATACTATCTTCATTACCGAACCTAGTTATGATGGAATCGAAAAAAGATTAGCAATTATTATGGATGATATTGCTCGCATTAATGTCAATGTTGTTTGTCTATCAAGTAAAAAACATTTACTACATCATGCTTCTCAAGAAGATTTAATGTTGATGATTAATCTAATGAATCCGAAATATTATTTTCCTGTAAAGGGTGAGTATCGTCATCAGTATATGAATGCAGAAGTTGCGGAACAACTAGGAATTCCGAAAGAAAATATTCTCTTAAAACAAAATGGTGATGTTGTGGAATTTGTAAACGGACAGTTAGTAGATTCCAAAGAAAAAATTCCTATTGATGAAATTCTAGTTGATGGTAAAAATCAAGGAGATATTGGTGAATTAGTATTAAAAGATCGTGAAATGTTGGGCGAAAACGGAATTGTCATTATCAGTGCAACGCTAGACAGAGATACTAAACAAATCCTAGCTGGACCTAGTGTATTAACTAGAGGATTTATCTTTGTCAAAGAAAATCAGGAAATGATTGATGAAACCAGAAGTCGTTCCTTAGAAATTATTGAAAAAAATATTAATGTTGAGACTAAAAAAGTAGATTATACTAAGATTAAAAATGAAGTGCGTGATAGCTTAGGTAAATATTTTTATCATGAAACTGAATGTAAGCCAATGATCATTACTGTCATTCAGGAAGTATAAAATTTAGTAATAGAAAAATTTGCTAAGCAAGGATGAATAGTAAGTGAATGAACCAATTTTTATAAACTGTGATCATTTTTGAATAGAATGTAGATTTCACAGTGATTAAAAAGATAACTTTTATTGAGAAGGAAAAAAGAGGATAATTGTCAAATCGTGTGTGTAGACACAAATAGGCGATAATGATATATCCAAAAGATCAATAAAAGTTTTTTTGTGATTAAAAAAATTAAAAATGTGCTATATTAAAAATATAGGTGAGTGTATGAAAAAGAAAGTAATATTCATAGTCATAAGCTTGTTAGTAGTGGGACTTTGTGTTAGTATCACAATATTTTATCAGGAAGAAAAACGAATACAACTAGATGAAAATATTGTTTCTAATATCAAAAAAAGTTATTCTCCCTTTGTCAAAACCACAAGAAATAAAAAAGTCTATCAGAGAGAAAACGATCAAATGATAGAAATAGGGACTGTTTCACAAGATGTCATTCTTCCTCTTGAGAAAAAAGAAGTAAAAGATAGCAATGATATTTATTATCATATCGCAAATAGTAATTACTTTATAGATTACTACTATCTAGAACCAGTGATAGATTATCAATTAGACCAGTCTTTAGATCACTATTTAGTGACTAAGAAAATAAAAACCAATCCTACAACTTTATACCAAAATGGTAGTATAGCACTAAAACTAGATGTTGGCTTAGAATTTGATTGTTTCATGGTCAACGATAATCAATACTATGTTAAATATTTAGATGGTATTTATTATATTCAAGACTCATATATGATCGAGGACATTAAGTTAGAAACTCCGAAATTGGATCGGCTTAGTGTTCTAAGTTTTAGTGATAATATTAGTAATGAAAAAGTAGAAGAAGTATTAAAATATTTACGAGACAATCACTATGAAAGTATTTCTATAGCTGATTTCAAATTTTGGATAAGTGCCAACGTTGACTTGCTAGATCACAAAGTTTTATTAATTTCTTATCAAACTTGGGATAGTGAAAAACAGGCTATCATGGATAAATATAATTATCAAGTAAATTATGATTTAGAAACACTTTCTTTTCAAACTGGTGATCAGCAATTGAAAGTAGGTGATACTACTTATTATAAATATGAAATCTATTCTACTACTAGTTTAGATCGAATTAAGCAAATGTTAGTAGGAATCAAAGAAGTAAAAATAACTTCGATTTCTCCAGAGGTAGCAGTATTAAATTATCATTTTTTCTACGATAGTAATACGGAAGCTTGTAATGAGTCCATCTGTCTTTCGACTGATAATTTTAGAAAGCAATTAACTTATTTAAAAGAAAATAACTACAAAGTTTTAACTATGCAAGAATTTAACGATTGGATGGATCGAAAGATAACTTTACCAACCAAATCTGTTTTAATAACCATTGATGATGGAGCGATGGGAACGAGTAGTATCAATGGTAATAAATTAATTCCACTCTTAGAAGAATTTCAAATACCAGCCACTCTTTTCTTAATAACAGGATGGTGGGAAAAATCCAATTATCAATCTCCTTATCTAGAAATTCATTCTCATGGAGATGAGTTGCATCATGATAATTACTGTAAAAATGGAATTTGTGACTATAAAGGTCTCCTATTATCCAAAGAAGAATTAAAGTCTGACCTGCAAACATCAATAGATAAAATAGGCACGAATCTGTCTTTCTGTTATCCTTTTTACCGAAAGAATAATACGATGGTAGAAGCTTTAAAAGAAATTGGTTTTAGCTTGGCTTTTGTAGGTGGTAACCGGAAAGCAAAACAATCTGATAGTAAATACGCAATTCCAAGATACGTAATTTATAAAAATACTAGCCTAAATAGTTTTATTCAAATGGTAAGCTAATCGATCATGTAGCAAAAAAGGAAAATGCTTCTGTTTGTTAGAAAAAAAGTGATTTTTCTCATTTTTATTGCTTTTTGCAAGCTTTTATGCTAAAATCTTAGATGTTTGAAGCCCCTGTTTCAAACCGCATTGAAAAGGTAAAAAACGGTAAGTACCTTAAGAGCGAGTCTAGAAAATGATAAAGGAGGTAAAAAAATGAATGCAATTATTAAAACTGGTGGTAAACAATATTTAGTTACTGAAGGAAGCATTATTTTTGTAGAAAAATTAAATGGTGCAGCCGGAGAAACTGTTGTATTTGATGAAGTTTTAATGTTAGATGGTAAAGTAGGAAATCCTTACATCGATAAGGCTAAAGTAGAAGGTGTGATCCTAAAACAAGGAAAAAACAAAAAAATTAGAGTCTTCAAGTATAAATCAAAAGATAGAAGTAATCGTAGAACACTTGGTCATAGACAACCTTATACAAAAATTGAAATTAAAAAAATTAGTAAATAATGGATAGGTTAGTTGGATATGATTAAAGTAAAGGTAGAAAGTAAAGATCGAAAGCATATAGATTTGATAAAAATTCATGGCCATGCTATGTATGACGATTTTGGGAAAGACATTGTATGTAGTAGTGTCAGTAGTATCGTTACAACTACAGTCAATGGAATTTATGAACTGAATAAAAAATATCTTCAAGTGGAAATGATTCCTGATGGTATGATTATTAGCATTACTAAAGAAGATCAAGTATGTGATAAATTAATTAATAATATGTTAACATTACTTTCAGAACTTGCAGACAACTATCCAGAAAATATTACAGTAAAATGATTAAGTAAGGAGGAAACAATGATGAACAGATTAGTTTTAAATATACAATATTTTGCTCACCATAAAGGACAAGGTTCTACATCAAACGGTCGTGATTCTGCTGGGCGTAGATTAGGAGCAAAAGCATCAGATGGTGAATTTGTAACAGCTGGTTCTATTATTTATCGTCAAAGAGGTACCAAAATTATGCCAGGTAAAAATGTTGGACGTGGAAACGATGATACATTATTTGCCAAAGTTGCTGGTATCGTCAAATTTGAACGCGTAGGTAAAGATAAAAAACAAGCGAGTGTTTATCCAGTAGAAGAATAGAAAGCCTATTCTTCTTTTTTCTTAGAAAAGGAAGTAATCATGTGATTCATAAAATAGGACTACAAGATGAGGATTTTAAGCTTGTAGCGAACGAAGAAAAAACGGTAGAAGTAAGACTTAATGACGAGAAAATAAACTGAATAAAATTGGGAGATGTCATCATTTTTCTAAAAGAACCAAGTAGAGAAGAACAGATAGAAACGATAGTGACGAATTTAATATATTTCTCTTCAGTGAAAGAATTCATCAAGGAAATACCAGTAAAAAAGCTGAATCCTAGCAAGGAATCTAATATTTATATTACCGATTGGAATCAATTTTGTCCGCTGGAGAAACAAAAACAATATGGGATAGTAACTTTTGCTTAAAATTGAAAAAGAGGATGTGATACTATGTTTATAGATGAAGTACAAATAGAAGTTCATGCTGGAAATGGTGGAGATGGCTGCACTGCTTTCAGACGTGAAAAATACATTCCGATGGGTGGACCATTCGGTGGTAACGGTGGTCGAGGCAGCAATATTATTTTTAAAGTAGATACTGGCATACATACCTTATTGGATTTAAGATATCATAAAATAATTAAAGGAAAAAAAGGCGAAAATGGAATGGGAAAAAACTGTAATGGTAAAAACAGTGAAGATGTTATCATAAGAGTACCACAAGGAACCGTCATTACTGATATTGATAGCGGTTTCGTTGTTGCTGATTTAAAAGGTAAAGAGGATGAAGTGATCGTGGCTTATGGTGGCAGAGGAGGCCGTGGTAATACGGCATTTAAAACTCCTAGGAATCCAGCGCCAAACTTTAGTGAAAATGGGGAACCTGGGGAAATTAAATTTTTAAAAATAGAATTAAAACTACTGGCAGATGTTGGTTTAGTAGGATTTCCTAGCGTTGGTAAGAGTACTTTAATTTCCATGGTTTCCCAATCAAAACCTAAAATTGCCGCTTATCATTTCACAACGTTAACTCCTAATCTTGGTGTATGCAAAGATACCAAGGGTAGAACTTTTGTAATGGCTGATCTACCAGGACTAATCGAAGGGGCGAGTCAAGGTGAGGGCTTAGGAGATAGATTTTTACGTCATATTGAAAGAACTAGAGTAATTGCCCATGTCATTGATATGTCCGGTTTTGAAGGTAGAGATCCCTACGAAGATTATCTAATTATTAATAAAGAATTATCTGCTTTTAGTGAAAAACTTGGCAAAAAACCACAAGTCATTCTCGCCAATAAAATGGATATCGATGGAGCTATAGAAAATTTAGAAAAATTTAAACAAAAAGTAGATGCAACCATCTATCCAATTAGTGCGATGAATAGTGAAGGGTTAGATCCAGTATTAACACATCTTGCTGATATGTTAGATTTATTAGAAGAAGAAAATTTATATGAAGAAGATCAATTTGAGGGTCATGTATTATATAAATTTAAAAAAGAAGAACCATATACTATTACTCGTCTTGATAATGGTAATTGGCTAATTTCAGGAGATGAAGTAGAAAAGTTATTTAAAATGACAAAATTTACGACCGAAGAAGGTATTTTAAGATTTGCCAAAAGACTTCGTAAAATGGGAATTGATGACAAATTAGAATCACTAGGAGCCCAGGAGGGAGATCTTGTACAAATTTTGGATTTTGAGTTTGAGTATAAACATTAAGAAAAAAATGAGTCAAATGAAAATGGAGAAAAATATCAAAGATGACAAAATTTGATGTCGTCTTTTTGTATGTAAATCCGTACTTGTAAAGTACGGACAAGAACATAGATTATAGATTTAATTAGCTAATATTATAATAAATATTTCAACAATTAGGAAATTTACTCTTCGTTTTTATAAGTAGTATTGAGAATCATCCATAATGATCTGTACTTTGAGGATAGTGGTGTGAATTTTCATTTGCGTTTATAGTGATGAAACCTCAATCGATTTTTGCTAGTTAGTGTCAAAATTTAACAAAAGAGTAACAACATATAGTATTGATTTATGATTTGGTTTTGATATAATGAAAACAGCTCGTTTTTAAAGACCTAGTGATTTAGGAGGTGTATATGGAACAAGAAAGGAAAAAATTAACTGAAGTAGTAAAAGTCTTTGAAGAATTAATTGAGGAGACTCATTTAAGACAAGAAATGGTAAAAAGAAACTATAGTAACGATCTTGAGATGATGGTGTATAACCTTAATAAATTAGAATCTCAAGAAAAAGTTTTAAAAGTGAATATAGAAAAGCCATATTTTGCTAGAATTGATTTTCAAAGTGATGACTTAGAAACCAAAGATGTTTGTTATATTGGTAAAATTGGGACTATCGATGCTGATAATAAAATTATTACTGTAGACTGGCGTACCCCAATTGCTTCTTTATATTACGATAGCCCAATTGGGGCCACTAGTTATATTGCCCCAGAAGGAAAAATTACAGGAAACTTATTGGTAAAAAGACAATATGAAATTGAAAACAGAAATTTAATTAGTTATCAAGATGTAGATAGCGTTTCAAATGATGAACTACTAAAACCATACCTATCTTCATCCGTTGATGCGAGATTAAAAAATATTGTATCAACCATCCAAAAAGAACAAAACCAAATTATTCGAGAAACAATTGATCAAGATATCATTGTTCAAGGAGTAGCTGGTAGTGGTAAGACAACGGTCGCACTTCATCGGATTGCTTATTTAGTATATCAAAACAAAGATGTCATCGATATTAGTCAATATATGATTATTGGTCCTAATAAATTTTTCGTCAACTATATTTCCAATGTCTTACCTGACTTAGATGTCGAAGGAGTAGGAGAATTTGATTTATTAGAATTTACCAGTAATTATTTAGGAGAAAAAATAAAATTAGCAGAAAATCAAGATACCCCGATCACAAAATACAAAATGACTTTAGAATATAAAACCAAATTGGATACCTACATCGAACATTTAGCAGAATTAGTAGTTCCGGATACTGACTTAGAAATGTTTGGCTTTACCATAGTTCCTCGTAATGAGATTATAAAATTATACCAAAAAGCAAGCATGGATACTGTTTATTTAAATGATAAAGTAGAAAGAACTCAAATGAGTCTCGTAAAATATATCGTTGAAAGACAAGAAAAATTAATGATAAAGGCCAATAGCTACATTGATGATTTGTTTGTTGGTGAAAAAGATTTAAAAGTATTAACTGAATTGTCCAAAAAAAGGGAACAATTACGCAATGAAATTAAAAACAAATGTAGCCACTTATTAAAAAAATATTTTAAAGTAGTCACAGAAAAGACAACGAGTTTATACTTTGACTTTTTAGATACCATAACAACTTATGACGAAAATCCATTATGGAATAATTTGAAAAATATGAAAAAGATTTGCTAGGCAGATTTAGCAGGTCTACTATAATTACGTTATCGTATCTATGGTAATTATGATTATACCGGTTATCGACATGTAGTAATAGATGAAGCTCAAGATTATGGTGAGTTTGTTTTCTACGTTTTAAAACAATTAATGAAAAATGCAACCTTTAGTATCTTTGGTGACTTAGCTCAAACCATTTACGAATATCGTACCATTGATAGCTGGGATAATATATTGAAAGTAGGGTATGAAGCAAATATAAAATATTTAACTAAAAGTTATCGTACTACAATTGAAATTATGGAAGAAGCTAATAAAATTAATCAATACTTGAATCTAAGTATTGCCGATGCTGTGGTTAGACATGGAGTAAGTGTTTCATATGAAAAATTAGCGGATAATCTAGAAGAAAAAGTAAAAAAATTAATCGGCAAAAACTACCAAACAATTGCGATTATTAGTAAAGATCCAGAGGAGGCAAAATATGTATATGAGGATTTAAAACAGAAAAACATAGACATTCATCTAATCACGCATGAAAGTGTAGAATATAATGGTGGTATTTGTTCTATCACCAGTTGTTTGTCCAAAGGATTAGAATTTGATGGAGTGATTATTTATAAAGCTGATCAAAATAGTTTCAATGAAGCCAATCTATTTGATATGAAATTATTATATGTATCCATGACTCGCGCTCTTCATGAACTAATCATAACGTATGAACATAGTTTGGTTGAAATTTTAAAATAACGAAATTAAAATTACTATATTCATACAGAATCGTTTTTTTGCCAAAAGAGATGAAACCAGAGAAGAAGAAAGTGTTATGATTTAGTTCAAATTTCCTAACAGAAAAGCTATAAGTACCCTATATTGAAAATATTACGAATTTGTCGTTGTATCTAGTAATATAGTGTTTCCTTCCATTAAACTATCGAGGGTTCATTGTCTATTATATTACGACTTCTAATGATGATATAGCCTTAGCTTTAGAAAAAGCTTTCCACCACACCTCCTATCATCTAAAAGAACTTGGTCATAATCTTAAATCAGTCCTATACCATAGTTTTGAAGTAAACTTTAAAATGCTAGAAACCAAAAGCTAAACTTACAAATAAAATCCATGAAAGTAGGTGCATATGAAAATTTTATTTTTATCAGATATCCATGGTATTGTCAAAAACTTAAGTAGTATTCAAAAACTAGAAGCTAAAGAAAATTTTGATAAAATTGTAGTACTAGGTGATCTTTATCATACAGATCATCAATGTCAAAAAATATTAGAAATAGATAGTGATCAAGTACAATCTCTGTTGATGAGTTTTCGTCATAAACTAGTTTGCCTAAAAGGAAATTGTGATTCTAATTTAGATATCAAAACTACGAAGTTTCCCATCTGTAGCAATCTAGCCTTGATTTGTGTTGATCACTTAAATATTTATTTAACTCATGGTCATGAATATAATAAATACCATCATCCTGAATTTAGTCAAAATAGTATCTTAGTATATGGCCATGAACATTTTCCGTCTATGGAAAGAATTGATGATATCCTATACATATGTGTAGGATCTTTATCCTTGCCTCGATATGGCAGTAAAGCTAGTTATATGATATATGAAAATAGAATCTTTACCATCTATTCTATTGACCAAGAGGTAATAGATCAGATACAAGTAAATTAAATAAATGAAAAAAAATAGTGAAAAACTTGTCGCTATAGCTAAGTTTGGATTGGATGATTCCTACGGTGATGGTTGGCATGATAATTTCGCCTATGGACAGGCCATTCAGAAAGAAAATGTCTTATTCTATCCATATCAAAAGCAGTTAGAAAGATTCAATAGCATTGAAATTGTCAAAAGGAAAATCAATTCTGGCAAAGTAGTAACACTAGAAGCTGAATTGGAAAATGAATGTTATAAAATCATTGGAGACACTGCTTCATTGATAGAATGATTAGTGATAAAACGATTGACATTAGGTAGAAATGGGAAAAATATAGAAAAAAAAAGGGGGGTTACTATGAAATAAAATATGACGTATGCCAAAAACAATCATTATTTTTGCATACAAGATATTTTATGTTGTTTTTATAATACTGTTTGGTAACAAGAGAGGAATTTTGAATAATTGTTGAATAGTCTCATAATAGTATAGTATGAAGCAATTATTTTTAAAGAAAAATCCTGAATTATTTCAGGGACAAAAATATCTTGAAACTAATAAGTCGTATTTTGAAGGTTGGTATTTTAAACAAACTAATGCTAAGGTAGGGATTTCTTTCATTCCGGGAATTCATATCAATCAAAAAGAGAAAAAAGCATTTATTCAAGTGATTACGAATGATGCTTCTTATTTTGTTGACTATCCTATTGAAAAATTTGAGTTTGGATCAGATCCATTTTATGTTAAGATTGACGATAACTTTTTCTCGCAACATAGTCTTCATATTGATATTCGAGATGAGCATCAGAAACTGGTGATTTATGGTGATATTATTTATGATCATGCTGTGAATATTAGTACTAGTTTCTTAAGACCTAATATTATGGGGCCTTTTTCTTATATTCCATTTATGGAGTGTAATCATGCTATTTTGTGTATGAAGAATCGGGTAAATGGAGTTCTTGAGATTAATCATAAAAGAATAGGATTTAATCAAGGTGTTGGTTATATAGAGAAAGATTGGGGTTATTCTTTCCCGAAATCTTATATTTGGTGTCAGGGTAATCACTTTTCTTGTTCAGATGCATCTTTTATGATGTCGATTGCTGATATTCCCTTTTTATTGTTTCATTTTCGAGGTATTATTTGTGTTTTGATTGTGGATGATCAGGAGTATCGATTTACTACTTATCATGGTGTTCAGTTGAAGAAATATGAAGTGAGTGAACAAGGGCTTGATATTATTTTAAAAAAGGGTCGTTATTCTATGGAAGTAAAGACGGATTATCAATATAGTTTTGAGCTTATGGCTCCGGTGAAAGGAGAAATGGTAAAAAATATTTTTGAAAGTATTTCTTCTTCTATTACCATCACTTTAAGGAAGGGAAAGAGGATTGTTTTTTCTGATACTAGTGTAAATGCTGGAGTTGAAGTGGTTTCCTGATTTTTATTTTTTCATTTTCTGTGTTCCATTCCATTTTATTGCTTTGGTGCTTCACTTCATTGTAGTTATTCATGTCTTGGAAAAATTGATATTCATTGTAAAATTGTGGTTGTAGAATCGTGATGCCATTTCCTTATCTTGTCTACTATTTTTATTTTGTACATTCTATCGCACCCTGTTGAACATTTAGTAGGTATAAAAAAATGATGTCTCACATGAGCATCATTTTTGGTTAAATTTTGATAGAATAGTTTGCTGGTCCTTCTATAATATCACCATCTATCGTAAAGCGAGAGCCATGACATGGGCAGTCCCAAGTTTTTTCTTCTTGATTGAAAATTAAGTGACATTTCATATGAGGACATAGATGTTTCACAATGTGTTTTTGATTGTTTTCATCTATGTATACACCGTAATAATTTCCTTTTACTGGAACGACAGCGACATTCTTTTTATAAAAGGAAGGATTTTTTTGTAGGTAAGTTTCTAGATAAATTTTTCCATATAATATGCTATTGTATAATGCTCCTGATATCATAGCGGGATTTATTCTCGTCGGATCAAATAAATTGAGATATTGATTTTTTTTCTTTTGAATGAGATCACTAATGATTTTACTCGCAATTGTGGCATTTGTCATTCCCCAAGCTTGATAACCAGTAGCTAGGAATAGGTTTTGATATTTGGCAGATAATTTTCCGATTAGTGGTAATTGATCATTTGTTACAATATCTTGATTCATCCAAGTGTAAGTTGGATCTATTTTGAAATAGTGATTGAAATCTTGTCTACTTTTTTTGTAGTGTTTTTGATAATCAATTTGGTTCATTAATAGGTGTTCATTAGAACCATAGATAATCGTATCCTCAAAAAAACGTATAGAATGTAAAGCTTTGTCGACATTAATCGCAGTGAAGTTCATTTTTTGATTCCATTTACCAGCATTTACATATTCACGTTTGATATGATTTTTGATTGGAAACATATTTGGAAAAACAAAGTAGGGATAGTGGCAGCTTAATACTAGATAGGTACAACTGATTTCTCTTTGGGTGGTTTTTACCAGATAACGGTTCTTTTTTCTTTCTATTTTTAAAACCATTTCTTCTTCTAGAAATGTTATTTTTTTCTGTAGGATTTTTTTTATTGATTGGAGATATTCTAGTGGATGAAAGACATAAGTATCTTTTACCATAATACCGTATTTGATAGGGAACTTGATTGGTAATTCCTTTACTTCTTTACAAGCTACTTGCCAATTCTGGAGAATTTTTTGTTCTTTTTTGATCTTATCGATATTTTTTTCTTCGACGGCAAATAAATAGGAGTCTACTTTTTCTAGGTGGCAGGATATTTTTTCTTTATCAATAATATCCGTTAAGAGTTTGCTTGCTTCTATTTGAGAATCGAAATAGAGTTTGCTTTTCTTTTGGTCTAATTTTTTCTCTAAATCTTGATAAATTGTTTGTTGGAGAAAGCTGATTTTAGCCGTTGTATTCTTAGTTATGCCCATTCCAATTTTTCCTTTATCAATGATACCTATTTTGTAATTAGAGTTTTTTAGAAAGTAAGCTGTTTGGCAACCGGTGATACCGCCACCAACGATTAAAATGTCAAAATTTAAGTTTTGATTTTGATTGTCATTTTTTATGTCTTTTTTCTTAGATTGTTTTTTAATTTTTATGGTATCTTCCCAAATGGAAATTAATTTATTTTTCATTATGATCACCATTTTTAATATGATCAAAATTTGTGAAAAAACTCTTGTTTTTGGAATATTTCGTGAATTTACAGATTTCATTATACATGTTATACTAAATTTCATGGAAGGTGTGTCAGTTTGGTGATTACTATATAGTTGGTAGAAGTCCAATATGGTAAGCTTTAGTAAGTTGCCATTCTCTCAGTTTGAAATCGAAATTGTATAGTGATTTCATCTCGGAAGATATATGGTGGTCGATATGTTCTTCCATATAGCTGGCAATACCGGCAATATCGTGAAAGTGGAATATTGTAAGAATGCCACCGAGGTCAATAGAGCATGATGGGTATATCATGGTGATATTAAGTGGCCTGCTAAGTTTATAGATCTCTAAATCTAAAAAGTTTCAAACACTGATAGTAAAAGCTATACTAAAGTAGCTTTTTGTAAAAAAGATTTATAAGTAGTTGGACTAGTTGATAGTAGTAATCAAGCGAGTAATGACTGTGGAGAGAGGGGACTGGCATATCATTGTTGCTTTAGAGAAGTATATACTATGCAAATGAATTCCGTAAAAACTACAAAGAAATTGTTTCAGTATATATGATATTATATCCTTACAAAAAGAATAAAATACACTGATTTTCCAAGAATATGGAAGAACTGTAAAATTCCAGAACTAGATATTGGTGTAGATTTACGGGGATAAAGATTATAGGAAAAGCCGTATGCAAGAAAATAACACGTATGGTTCTGTGAGGGGAGATAGACTTCCTCTCGCTTAAGAAGAAAGAGAGGTGTAGTTGAGTTTGTCTACTCGACTGATGGAATGAAAAGTGGTATATTGGTAGTTAATAAACCAAGGAATATGACTAGTCGCGATGTGGTGAATATAGTATGTAAAAAATTAAATACCAAACATATTGGACATACAGGAACGTTAGATCCACTTGCGACTGGAGTTTTGGTGCTAGGTGTAAATGATGGATGTAAAGTAATTGAGTTGTTGACTAGTGTTGATAAGGAGTATATAGCTTCGGTAATTGTAGGAATTGAAACGGATACGTTGGATGTCACCGGAGAAGTTTTGAAGACATATAATATAGAGACATTAGACCAACAAAAATTAGAGGAAGTACTGGATAGTTTTAGGGGAAAATATATGCAAGAAGTACCCAAGTATTCAGCAGTTCATGTAGATGGCAAACGGTTATATGAGTATGCTAGAAATCAAGAACAAGTAGTTTTACCAAAACGGGAAGTAGAAATTAAGGAAATTGAATTACTGGATTTACCTAGATTACGAGATGGCTTTTTTACTTTTTCTTTTCGTGTTCATGTTAGTAAAGGAACTTATATTCGTAGTTTAATTCGAGATATTGGAATGAGACTAGGTTGGCCTTGTACTATGCAGAAGTTGGAACGAACTCGGCAGGGAATTTTTTCTTTAAGAGATAGTCTTGATTTAGAGGATGTTTTGGAGGATAAATTGATTTCTATTTCAAAAACTTTAGCTGAGTATGAACGTTTGATTGTTGATTCTAAGTTAGAGTTGAAAGTGAGAAATGGAGCTATTCTTGATGGGATTGTTTGTGATTCATATTTACTGATTTTGAATCAAAAAGAAGAGTTGTTGGCTATTTATCAACCTTATCAACCTTATCAAAAAGACTTAACCAAAATTAAGCCCTATAAAGTGTTTGGAGGTATGGGTAATGAAAAAACTAAGTGAATTATATCCTGGTTGTGGTTATTCTGATATTGATATTTTCGATATTAAAATTAATTCTAAGGAAGTTAGGCCAGGGGATATTTTTGTATGTACGATGGGAGTATCTGCGGATCGACATGATTTTATTGAAGAAGCGATTTTGAATGGGGCTAGTGCGATTGTAGTTAGTAAAGATGTTCTTTATGATATTCCTACTATTAAAGTAAAGAATACGAATATAGAGCTTCCACTTCTTGCGGCTAGACTTTATGATCATCCGGAAAAAAAACTTCGGTTCATTGCGACTACTGGTACGAATGGAAAAACGACAGTCGCTTCCATGATTCAAACTTTATTAGGGAATGATCGGTGTGGTTATTTGGGAACGAATGGAATGATTTGTAGTAAATTTGAGGAAGCAATTTTGAATACTACTCCTGATAGTGATCGTCTTTATAAATATTTTCAGCGTTTTGTCGATAGCGGGTGTCAGTTTTTAAGTATGGAGACTTCATCGGAAGCTTTTTATCGAAATCGTTTAGATCATTTAGAATTTGAGATTGGAATTGTTACAAATATTACGGAAGATCATTTGAATATTCATAAAACGATAGACAATTATGTTTCTTGTAAAAAAAGTTACTTACTAAAGTGAAAAAAGATGGATATTGTATTTTAAATTGTGATGATCTTTATTACCATGAATGTTTAGAGCAAGTGACTAGTCGTTTGCTTACTTATGGTAAAAAGGAGGCTACACTTCAGATTGTTGATTATCAATTATATGAAGATAAAACGATGATTACTTTAAAATATCAAGAACGATTATATACATTGAAAAGCCCTCTGTTGGGGGAGTTTAATATTTATAATTTATGCGCTGCGTTATTAGCTATGATTGCACTAGGATATGAGTTAGAAGAGGTAATTGAACGAGTGTCACTGATTCAGCC
>JAQXIG010000049.1 GCA_029007685.1 bacterium
AAAGAATTGAGGAATTAGTTAGAATATTAAATGAAGCCAATTATAATTATCATGTTTTAGATAAGCCAACGATTACTGATCAAGAATTTGATAAATTATTAAGAGAATTATTCATTTTAGAAGAAAAATATCCAGAATATGTAAAAGAAGATTCTCCAACACATCGGGTAGGTGGAGTCGTATTAGATGAATTTAAAAAAATTCCCCATAAAATTCCAATGATGTCATTGGGAAATGTCTTTAACGAAGACGAAATCAGAGCTTTTGATAATAGAATCAAAAAAGAAGGGATAACTCCAGAATATGTTTGCGAATTAAAAATTGATGGGTTAAGCGTTTCTCTTCACTATGAACAAGGAAAATTAATCACCGCTGCTACCCGTGGCGATGGAACAATAGGAGAAGATATTACCAATAATGTAAAAACGATCAAAACAGTACCTCTTACGTTAAAAGAACCTATTGATATTGAAGTTCGTGGTGAAATTTACATGAGTAAAGAAACGCTAAGAAAATTAAATGAAGAACGTAAAGAAAAAGGACAACCACTTCTTCAAAATTGCCGCAATGCAGCAGCTGGATCTATTCGTCAATTAAACTCTAAAATTGCGGCATCTAGAAAGTTAGACTGTTGGATTTATCACTTACCAAATCCAGAAGATTATGGGATTAAAACGCATTGGGAAGCTCTAAAATTCATGAAAAAACTAGGTTTTAAAACGAATCCTAATAACCTATTAGTAACAGATGTAGCAGGAATCTTAGATTTTATAAAATACAAAAAAGAAGAAAGACCACATCTATCATATGATATCGATGGAGTGGTTATGAAAGTAAATAATATCAGTGAACAGAAAAAATTAGGGTTTACAGCTCACCATCCCAAATGGGCTACTGCTTATAAATTCCCTGCCGAAGAAGTATTGACCAAACTAAAAGATATTATTTTTACTGTAGGAAGAACAGGACAAATTACCCCCAATGCCGTATTAGAACCTGTCATTGTGGCAGGTAGTACCATTTCCCGTGCTACTCTTCATAATGAAGACTATGTAAAAGCCAAAGGCCTAAAAATAGGAGATATTGTCTCTATTCATAAAGCAGGAGATGTAATTCCAGAAGTTGGAGAAGTAAAATTAGATAGAAGAACAGGCAAAGAAATTGATTTTAAAATGATTACTACTTGCCCAATGTGTGGTAATTTTATTTATAAAAAAGAAGGACAAGTAGATTATTTTTGTTTAAATGAGAATTGCCCAGCTAAGCATATAGAAGGATTATGTCATTTTGTATCTAGAAAAGCTATGAATATAGATGGTTTAGGTGATAGGATTATTGAAGACTTTTATAATATGAAATATATAAAGGAAATATCAGATATTTATAGACTGGGTAATTATCGTGATGAATTAACAGAATTGGAAGGTTATGGGAATAAATCAATTGATAATTTATTAATAGCTATTGAAAATAGCAAAAAAAATTCATTAGAAAAATTAATATTTGGATTAGGAATCCCCAATGTAGGTGAAAAAACATCAAAGATTTTAGCTACTCATTATGAAACTTTAGATAATCTAATGAATGCTAGTTTTGAAGAATTAAACAGTATTTATGATATTGGTGAAATTATAGCTAAAAGTATTATTAATTTTTTTGATAATGAGCAAAATCGGAAAGTTATCAATGAATTAAAAGAAATTGGTCTAAATATGAATTACACTGGCCCAAAAGTAGAAATGAATGAAAATTTTTATAACAAAACTTTCGTAATTACTGGTACTTTAACTAAGTATACAAGGGATGAAATTCAAGAAAAAATCGAAATACTTGGAGGAAAAACATCCTCTTCAGTCAGCAAAAAAACTAGTGCCGTTATTGTTGGAGAAAATCCTGGCTCTAAATATGATAAAGCCTTAAAACTAAATATTCCTATTTGGAGTGAAGAAGATTTAGAAGAAAAATTTTAAAAGTTGGTGAAAATATGAAAGAACAAGGAATTGTTATCTTCCCAGATGGGGAAATTCTAACATTTGGAAAGCAAGTTTATACAGATCAGCCTAATTATCTCAGTAGTCCAGGTCATGAAAAAAGCTTTATTGATGAAATAGAGCCATCATTTGAATTTAAATTATCAGGATTAAAATATGATTTCAATAAGAATTTATATCAAAATGCCATTGATCTATCATTAGCAGGGTTAGTCTTTATTTTGAATAATACTTTAAACACAACTTCTAAACAAGAAAGTTTATGTTATGTACCAGAGTTACCAAGCCAAGAACAGTTGTCAATATTAAGAGAAAATGATTATGATTCTATTTTTGAAATAAACAATATTTATCAATTTAATTCAAATGACTTTGATGATTATCAAGAGTATAATAGTTTTTATGATTATATCAATGCCAAAGAAAAACGAAAATAATAGTAAGTGGTGATGCTGTGAAAAAATTAATAAACAGAAATAGATTATTATATATTACAATTTTCTGTTTCTTTTTTCTTATTTTAACATTATCTCCACTATCGGGAGATGATTGGGGAAATTATTTAGTAGGAAAGATTGGCTTAAGAAATTGTTTTGAACAAGCCCTAGGTATGTATTTTACTTGGGAAGGAAGATTAGTAAGTAGAGTATTCATTAATCTATTAACCTATAATAAAATAATTTGGAATATTATCAACAGTTTATTAATCACAGAAATGATCTATAGTATCGTTAAAATGATAAAACCTAAAAATAAAATAACAGTTTTATGCCTAGTTATGTTATCTATATTATTAATGAATATCTATACTTTTTCGCAAGTAGTCGTGTGGATAGCGGGAAATATTACTTATTTATTTCCACTAGCATTCATTATTTTTTATTTACTAGATATAAAAAATAGTAGTAATAAATCATCTAATATGAAAATTTTGCTACTAACGATTTTTAATTTGGTAGTACCGATGTTTGTTGAACATATGGCCGTTCTATTAGTATTGATAAATTTGATATTCTTATTAATAAAGTATTATAAAATAAAAAAGATAGATAGAAATTACCTAATGTATACAATAATATCTATATTTTCTACACTACTCATGTTTATATCGCCTGGCACGAGATTACGTAGTGAAATAGAAAATATTGAATTTAATCAATTAAACATTTTTCATAAAGTATTGTACAACTTTCCTAATTTTATTTATTATACATTTATTATTAATAGTTTTCTTTTAATATTACTAGAAATCGCTAATATCTATCGTATTATAAAATTAAAAAAGAATAAGTATTTAAAAATGATCTTATCTTTGTATTTAAGTATTATTCCAGTTATTACTATTATCATTTATAATTTATCCCAATTTATAAAGGTATCTCCAATATTATTGTTATGGATAAATCAAAATAGTATGTTAATAGGATTATATTGGTTAAGCTATTTATTAATATATTTTTATCTTGTACTAAATGATCTGAAAACAAGCCGAGGTAAATGGAATGTAATACTTAGTATTTTAGCGATTACTTCTAATATAATAATGTTAGCTTCCCCTACATGGGGTTATCGAACTAGCTTAGCTACTTATTTAATCTTAATAATTCCACAAATAGAAGTAATGGATCGAATAAAAATAAATAAATTAATAGAAAAGATAATAATAGTCATTACTATTATGGTATCTTTAGCTTGGTTAGTCTTTTATATTAATATTAGAGTGGATCAAAGCAAATTAGAAAAAAAGATTGCATCACAACTAAAAGAGAATAAACCAATTATTGAAATTGATAGCTTCCCAGCATATGCCAACTGTAATATCAATCCAACGAATCCATATCATTTAGAAATTTTTAAAAAATATTATCAAATTCCGCCTGAAAAAGAAGTAGTCCTCATTCCGAATCATTGGCGTTATATCATAATGAAGTAACCGAAAAAAGTTTAGGAAAAATTTATAATATAAAGATCAGAAAGAAAAAATATAAAAACGCAACAACAGAATGTTAATTTTGATATTAAGAAAGTAAAATGAACCAACAATACTATTATAGGAAATCAAGTATTTTTTTTAGAATTATGATCTATAAACATTGAGAAACAATTAGTGATTCATTTTTTGAAACAATAGACCATATGAGGTGAAAAAAGATACTACTCCTAATTTATGTAAACTTTTTAACTGTGGATTATAATTACTTTAAAGGATGAATTTCCTTTCACCAATTGATAGTATATATGATTATGATATGTGGCAGAGAAAAAATAAAATATCATAGGATAACGGAAGATTTTTAAGAACCAGAGGAATACGAATAATGAAAACAAAAATCACTGAAACTTAGATATAAAAATAATCAAAAATAGTAAAAACATGATATAATTGTAAATAGTATTAATTGTACTATTTATAATTTTTATTTGGAGGAAATAGAATGGACAAATTAACCAAAGAAGAAGTATTACATGTTGCTCATCTTGCCAAGATTAAAGTGACGACTGAGGAAATAGAAAAATATCAAGTGGATTTGAAAAGACTTTTAGATGATGTCGAAAAGATAAAAAACATTGAATTGGAAAGCACTGAACTACTAGTAACCCCAATAGAACATGAAGCAATTTTAAGAAGGGATCAAGCTACTAGAAGTATAGACTTTTCTGAAATAAAAAAGAATGTCCCAGCGACAAATGGTAATTTTGTAGAGGTTCCGGTGATCGTAAATGAATAATTATTTAGATTTAAGTATCAAAGAAATACACGATTTATTAGTAAATAAAAAAGTAACTCCAATCGAATTAGTCGAAGAATGTTATACTAGAATAGAAGAAAGTGACTTAAATAGTTTGATTACGGTGAATAAAACAGAAGCAAGAGAATATGCTAAAAAATTATCACAAGAAGAAGTCGAAAAAGATAACTTACTATGGGGAATTCCTATTGCCATAAAAGATAACATTTCAACGAAAGATATCAGAACAACTTGTGCATCCAAGATGTTAGAGCATTATGTTCCTATTTATGATGCTACTGTTATTGAAAAAGTAAAAGAAGCAAAAATGATCATCATTGGAAAAACTAACATGGATGAATTTGCGATGGGATCAACAAGCAGAACTAGTTATTTTGGTGCTCCCAAAAATCCTATCGATAAAACAAAAATTACAGGTGGTTCCTCAGGTGGTTCTGCAGCTTGTGTC
The DNA here is from genome assembly GCA_029007685.1 of bacterium. Taxonomy (GTDB): domain Bacteria; phylum Bacillota_I; class Bacilli_A; order RF39; family UBA660; genus Alloscybalousia. Next base: position 5,190 of record JAQXIG010000049.1, read on the forward strand.
GCAGGAGGGTTAGTACCACTTGCGCTTGGAAGCGATACTGGTGGTTCCATTCGTCAACCAGCTAGTTATACGGGTATTGTTGGAATGAAACCTACGTATGGAAGAGTTTCTCGTTATGGACTGATTGCATTTGGATCTAGTCTAGATCAAATTGGCCCAATGACAAGAAATGTTTATGAAAATGCTTATTTATTAAATAAAATTGTTGGAAAAGACCAAAAAGACTTAACAAGTGCTAATAGAGAAATAGAAGATTTTACCAGAATGATTGGTCAAGATATCCAAGGAATGAAAATAGCGATTCCTAAGTATTTTGTAAGTGATATGGTTTCGCCTATCATCCTAGAAAAACTAAATCATGTAGTAGATATTTTAAAAGAAAATGGAGCAGTAGTTGACTATGTAGATATGAAATATCTAGATCAAGCAGTTACTTTATACCAAATTATCGCAATGGGAGAAGCAAGCAGTAACTTAGCTAGATTCGATGGTGTAAAATTTGGATATCGCTCTGAAAATGCAAATTCAGTGGAAGACATGTACGAAAGTACCAGATGTGAAGGATTTGGGACAGAAGTAAAGCGTAGAATTATGGTAGGAAGTTATTTATTAAGTGGAGAAAACGCTAAAATCTACTATGATAAAGCATTAACAATTAGAAATGCTATGAAACAAGAATTTGACCGTATCTTTAAAGACTACGATTATATTTTAGGACCAACTACCACAACTGTTGCTTACAATTTAGATGAAAGTCTAGATGACCCACTAAAATCTTTCATGGATGATGTATTAGTAATACCTGTTAACATGGCAGGACTTCCAGGCCTAAATATTCCTATGGGTTGTGATCAAAACCATATGCCAATTGGCTTACATATTATAGGAAATAGTTTTGAAGAAGCTAAAATGTATCAATTAGCTTCCTTCTTAGAAGATAAATTAAAGTAAATAGTTGGGAGGTATCACTAT
>JAQXIG010000050.1 GCA_029007685.1 bacterium
AAAACAGAAATTGCATCTTTAGATAATCAGTTAAAGCTATATATGGCCATTAGACAAGTCATTTCAGAAAATGCTGATACCCAAAAATACAGTGATGGCAGTAAAAAAATAGAAATTCCGGCTGCGGAAGTAGAACAAGAATGGAAAGAACTATTTAAAGATAGTAAAATCAAGCATGAATCATTAAAGGGAGATTCTTGTAGTTATAGTGCTTTTATATACGATAAAAAGACAAAAACTTATATCCAGGAACCCAACCCAGATCATTGTACAAGCCGTAATGAAGCCATTATTGCTGTGGTAAACGATACTGTTGTAAATGGTAACACTATAGAAATCTATGAAAATTTTGGTTATGTAGAAAGTAACTACAATTTAGAAACGGCAAGTATCAGTTATAATATCTATAAAGATATGGCCAAAACAGAGAAGGTTGCGACGACTACAGAATTTGGTATTACTCCTTATTTAGAGCAATTATCTACTTACAAGTATACTTTTGAAAAGAACGGGAATACATACTCTTTTGTAAAAGTAGAGTTAGCACAATAAATAATATATTGAAAAGGTACTGATTCCATAAGAACTGTGCCTTTTCTTTGATTTTGAGGAATTTATCAACCACTATTCTGGATCAAAATGTAGAATTGTCAAATTATAAAAAAAGAGTAGATCAGATCTACTCAGTAATTCCATTATCTCACTTTTAAGCGATAGAAATTGATACTAGGGCGATTCCAGAATCGAAGAGGATATTGACTAGTACCTAAGCCACCAGAGACATAAAGATGAGTATTTTCAACTTTATAATAACTGTTAGGATATTTTCTAGCATTTTTAATGGTAAATAAAGCCCCCTTACCAGGTAAACGAATTTGTCCATTGTGCGAATGTCCTGCTAAAGCTAAATCGACTTTATGAGTAAGTAAGATTTCGTCTAAAATATCTGGTTCATGTAGTAATGAGATTGTGTATAAGGAATCTTGTTCTGAATAGCTAAAGCTACTACCAATATCACTATCTCCTTTAATAGAACTACCAATTCCGGTAATTAATAGTGGTGTATGATCATAATAATAAATTAAATCGTAGGTGTTATTTAAAATTTTAAAATCAGACTGCTTGCAAACTTGTTCAAAGATGTCATTGTCATAATCATGATTTCCTTTGATCGCATATTTTCCAGTAGTGGCTTTCATTTTTTTTAATAATTCGATCATATCATTTCTATCCTGACTTGTAATATTAACCGAAGTATCTGTTAAATCTCCTGTAAATACAATGATATCAGGTTTTAATCGATTCACAGTCGTTATTATTTTTGCTAGATCACTTTTGTGAATGGTAGATAAATAATGCAAATCTGAAAAATGCAAAATTTTAAATCCATGAAAAGAATTTGGTAATTTATCACTTTTTATAGTGTATTCTCGAACGACTAACCCCTTTGTTCCAATAAATCTCATATATCCAAGTAATAATAAGCCTAGAAGTAAGAAAGACAACCAGAAAATAAGAAAAAATTTTAATATTTTTTTTCGCTTTTTCTGTTTTTCCTCTTCCTTCCATTCTGCAATCAATTGTTCACTTTTTTCACTACGGCTGATCATAATACCACCATAGCTGCGCTAATAATGGAAAGAATTGTCAAGCAAGTATTATGAAACATATGAACTGCGATAGAAGCGAAAATATTATCGGTTTTCACTAAAATAAATCCAAATGCCACTCCAAGCGAACAATATGGAATCAAATAAAATAAATCTTGCCATCCCTGAAGTAACAACACTACATGAAGTCCTCCAAATATAATTCCGGATACCATTATAAATAACCATGGTTTTGAAAATATATCATAAAAGGCTTTTCGAAACGTAAACTCTTCGATAATAGGAGCTAAAATACCTACACTAATAATCGATAATAAAGGAGCGGCCTGAATGATTTTTTGAACTGTTTCTTCATTTGAGGCAGTTGCACTAGGAAGTAATAAATTAATCAGTAAATTCGAAAACACCATCACAATGATACCAATAAACCAATATTTAAAAGCAGTATCTAAAATAGGGTAGATTCTGTTGCGAAAATCCTTAAATTCTTTTTTTATCTCTTCTTGATATAAAAAGAACAAGATGATGCAGAAGATCATATTCGAAAATATTGTTAACAAAGATTCTTGGGTAGCATTCAAATGATCGGGATCCCAATTCAACAATAGTATGGGAATCAATTGAAAGATGGAAGAGCAGAAAAATAATCCAATTACCAATAGTGATTTTACAATCTTATTACGGTTAATATACTGATGATTCATTCCTAATATAAATAGGGAAGTGAGTATCGTAGTAACTAAGATTATGCTCCAACTAATTTCAAATCGTAATATGCCCAACATACTAAAACTCATGAAAAGGGAAAGAATTGTCCAACCGGCCAATCTCTTAAGAGAAAAGAAATTTTTTCTCACCACAAAAATTGGAAAAATTGTAATGAATAACGGTATTAAGATATTTTCTAGTAAATGATTCATAAAAAACCTCCTTCTAAAATATCTATCATAATAGTACCATAGAAATAGGGAAAAATCATAAAATTTGTACAAAAATTATTTTTTTCTATGTAAAAATTAATTTCTATGATATAATGTAATTACAGCGAGTGGAAATACCACTCGGTTTTATTTTATGAAGGAGACAAAAAGAAAGAGGGATGATGATGAAGGAAAAAATAATCGAAGCTGTGGGCAATAAGCTAGATGATTTAAATGTTGTAATTGATGAAGTTACCTATGCGCAAATCGATGGAGCTAATACCCTAACTGTTATTTTGGATAGTGAGGAAATGATCACTTTAAATAAAGTAGTTATGGCAACTCGTATTTTAAATCCTATTTTAGATAAATTGGATCTCATTCAAGAATCCTATACATTAGATGTTTATGCCAAATCAAAAGGAGATGTAGAATAATGAATGGCAAAGAATTTATAAAAGCTGTAGAAACTGTTGAAAAGGAAAAGGGAATTAACCGTGAAATTATCTTTGAAGCGATGGAAAATGCTTTAATGGCAGCCTATAAACGAAATACGGGGTTACAAAATTGTTTAGTAAGAATCGAAAAGGCAACCGGAGATATTAAAGTATATTCTTATCTAACCGTAGTAGAAGATGAAAAAGAAGACGACGAAGAATCAGATGGAATCGATTTAGATATCGAAATTAGCTTAACGGATGCTAGAAAACAAAATCCTACTCTAAATATTGGGGATACCATAGAAACCGAAATTACTCCAAAAGAAGATTTCGGAAGAGTTGCAACTTCCACTGCTAAACAAGTATTAATTCAAAAAATCAGAGAAGCAGAAAGAAATAGTATTATGGATGAGCTGGGTGATAAACAGGATGAATTACTCATTGGAACAGTAGAGTTAGAAGATACTGATAACTACTATATTAATTTAGGGCGTAGTAACGGAATCTTACCCAAAAAAGAATGTATTCCTGGTGAAAAAATTCAAATGGGAAGTCAAATTAAAGTATATGTTAGTAAAGTAGATGCTAATAGTAAAGGGCTATTAATTTTATTATCACGTACGCATTATGGTTTTATTAAAAGATTATTTGAATTGGAAATTCCGGAAATTAGCGATGGTAATGTTTTATTATATAGTGTTGCTCGCGATGCTGGAAATCGTAGTAAGGTAGCAGTATACTCTGAAAATGATCGTATTGATCCAATCGGGGCTTGTATCGGAGAACGAGGAACTAGAATTGCTAATATTTTAGGCGAATTACATGGTGAAAAAATTGATATCGTAAAATATGATAAAGATCCAGCTATCTTCATTGAAAATGCACTTTCCCCAGCCAAAAATTTAAAAGTACTCATTATGGATCCCAAAAAACAGGAAGCTCTTGTAGTAGCCGATGACGAAAACTTTTCTCTTGCGATTGGTAAAAAAGGAAACAATGCTCGCTTGGCATCGAAATTAACACATTATAAAATAGATATTAAGAACATACAACAAGCTTGTGATGCTGGAATTCATTTTAGAGAAGAAGTATGAAAATAAGAAAAATACCGCTTAGAACCTGTGTTGTAACGAAAGAAAAGTTACCAAAGCAAGAGTTATTAAGAATTGTAAGAACACCGGATGGAGAAATAAAAGTAGACCATACTGGAAAATTAAATGGACGTGGAGCATATATTAAAAAGGATCCATCCACACTAGAGAAAGCCAAAAAATCAAAAGTATTGGCTAGATATTTAGAAGTAGAAGTGCCAGAATCTGTTTATGATGAGATCGCAAAGGCGCTTTCATAAGAAAGGTAGTAAGGTTGTTGTAGGGGGAATGTAATATGCCAGGTAAAAGAGAAGAGTACTTAACTTGGGATGAATATTTTATGGGGCAGGCTTTAGAAATATCGCTTAGAAGTAAAGATCCTTCTACCCAGGTAGGAGCCTGCATTGCTAATGACGAAAATAAGCAAGTATCAGTTGGTTACAATGGCTTGCCAGTGGGTATGGATGATGATGATTTTTATTGGAATAGTCCAGGTGAAGAAAGTGGCGATCTTTTTACAACTAAAAATCCCTGGGTAGTTCATGCTGAGATCAATGCCATTTTGAATTGTAAAGGTACCAAACTAGATGGTACTACTTTATATGTAACTTTATTTCCATGCAACGAGTGTGCGAAATCTATTATTCAAGCTGGAATTAAGAAAGTTGTTTATTTAAGAATGTATGATAAAGATGTTCTAGTGGAAATTACGAAAACCATGTTTGATTTGGCAGGTGTTGAATATATACCTTTCAATAAAAATAGAAGTTTTAGTAAAGCAGATGTTCAAAATGCTACTAACGAAATACAAAAAATATTAAAAAGATTTTCAGTATGAGAATGTGAATTGTGATATTAATAGTAAATTTAAAATATGATGGTCATTATTTTATGAAAGAAGTGGAGCAGATAACATTGGATTGTAGAAGACGAGTTGGACAGTTATCGTGAAAGATAATATTGTTCTAACTAGCGGTTACCATGTATCTCCTCCCATAAATGAAAGTGGAATGATAATCGAAATATATAAACCGAAGGTGAAAAGCCAGGTTTCTATAATATAAAAATAAAAGGAGGGTGATTTTTTATGATGAGTGTTTTAGAATATGCTATGGATGTAAATAAAAGTGTGGAGGAAATCTTAAACTTATGTGAAAAGTTACAAATTAGAGTATCAACTGAGGAAGATTTACTGGATCAAGATGATATTACCTTATTAGATAATGAAATTCAATTACTAGAAGATTATGTAGTAGAAGAGACGGATAGTAAAAGTTATGATGATGATGATTTTTTTGAAAAAGTAGAAAGTTTAGCGGCTGATACCAAATTAGTAACTGAAAAACATAAAAAGAAGCGACCTACTAAAAAAGAAAATAAAGAAGAAAACAAAGAACAATTTTTAAAAGATAAAAAAGAGATGTATAAACGTCGTGAAAAATTAAAAACCAATGATCATGCTGAAAATGTAATTTTATACAAAGAGGATATGACCGTCAAAGAGTTAGCAGATGCATTAAATGTAGCTGCTAGCGATGTTATCAAAAAATTAATGGGATTAGGAATGATGATGACATTGAATCACTCTTTAACTTTCGATGTGGCAGAAATTTTGGTATTGGAATATGATAAAACTTTAAAACAAGAAGAAACTCAAGATATCTCAAATTTTGAAATGTATGAAATTATTGATCAAGAAGAAGATCTAGAAGAACGACCACCAGTCGTGACTATTATGGGACATGTTGATCACGGAAAAACGTCCTTATTAGATGCGATTCGTGAAACGAATGTTGTAAGTGGTGAAGCTGGCGGAATTACTCAAGCAATTGGAGCTTATCAAGTAGTAGTTAACAATAAAAAAATAACCTTTATTGATACGCCAGGTCACGAAGCCTTTACGGAAATGAGAGCTCGTGGTGCTAGTGTTACCGATGTTGTAATTATCATTGTAGCAGCCGATGATGGTGTAATGCCTCAAACCAAAGAAGCGATTGATCATGCTAAAGCCGCTGGAGTTCCCATTATCGTGGCGATTAATAAGATGGATAAACCAGATGCTAATCCTGATCGCGTTTTAACCGAATTAGTAGAATATGGTTTAACTCCTGAAGAATGGGGTGGTGATACTATTGTATCTAAAATCTCAGCCAAAACCAAAGATGGTCTTCCTGAATTATTAGAAAATATTTTACTAGTAAGTGAATTAAAAGAATTAAAGGCCAATCCAAAACGCTATGCAACTGGGACTGTAATTGAAGCTCGGCTAGATAAGCAAGTAGGAACCATTGCCACTTTATTAGTTCAAAATGGAACCTTACGTTTATCAGATCCGATCGTAGTAGGAACATCAGTTGGAAAAATAAGAACTTTAAAAGATGATAAGGGACAAGATATTGTTGAAGCTTTGCCATCTACCCCTGTAGAAATTACTGGTTTAAATGAAACTCCAATGGCTGGTGATAAATTCATGGCTTTTGAAACGGAAAAGCAAGCTAAACAAATTGCTGAGGAAAGAAAACTAAGAAGTAAAGAACAAGATAGTAATCGTTCTGGTATGACTTTAGAAGATTTGTTTGGTCGTATTCAAAAAGGAATTCGTGAAATTAATGTCATTCTAAAAGCCGATGTCAATGGAAGCCAAGAAGCTGTCAAAAAATCATTAGAGAAAATCGAGGTAGAAGATGTTCGTGTTAAAGTAATTCGTAGTGGTGTAGGAACTGTTACCGAAAGTGATATCACTTTGGCCAAAGCTAGTAATGCTATCATCATTGGATTCAATGTTCGACCTAATAGTAAAACGATTGAAGTTGCCAAGGACAATGGCGTAGAGATTAGACTTTATAATATTATCTACAAAGTAGTGGAGGATATGGAGGCAGCAATGAAGGGAATGCTAGCTCCCATTTATGAAGAAAAGATATTAGGAGAAGCTGAAATTAGACAAATCTTCAAATTTTCAAAAGTAGGGAATATCGCTGGAAGTCATGTCACTAGTGGAATCATTAAAATCAATAGTGAAGCTCGTTTAATCAGAGATGGTGTTGTTCTTTATACTGGTAAAATTAAATCTATCCAAAGAGAAAAAGATCAAGCCAAAGAAGTGAAAAAAGGATATGACTGTGGAATTACCTTAGAAAATTATCAAGATATTAAAGAAGGAGATATCATCGAGGCTTTCGAAATGGTAGAAATTAAACGCTAAGAGATGAATCAAAAACACTTATCAAATGAATCTTAAAATAGAAGGTGATAAAATGAGTATAAAAATAGAACGTTTGAATGATCAATTTCAAAAGGAAATCAGTATCATTCTTCAAACGGAAGTGAAAAACCAGGACATTCAATTTGTGACGATAACCGGTTGTGAAATTACCAATGACTTAAGTTTTTGTAAAGTATATTTTACTGTATTAGATGACACGAAAAAAGAAAGCGTGTTAGAAGCGTTGAAAAAATCAGCATCGTTTATTAGAAGTGAATTGAGTCAGAGAGTGGAAATAAGACATACCCCAGAATTAAGATTTATTTACGACGACTCCATTGAGTATGGTAATAAAATAGAAAAAATCATTGAAAAAATTAATGAAGAATGAAATCTGTTATCATCATACTTGGAAAAGAAGATTGTGAAAAATTCTTGAAAAGAATTTGTACAATCTTCTTTTCATTTGTCTTTTAAGTAAAACATCATTTTGTTTTCAAATACGTGAGTAAAGAGTATATTGTTTCTCTTGCGCATTAGAAAAGGAGATTAAAAATGATGCTTCACATTAACTCTGAAACTCGTCATGTAGAAGAGATTTAAAATACGTTGAAGGAAGATGCATTGGTTCTTAGAAAAAGTGTAATCTAAACTGTCAATTGTATTAGAATCACATTGTAAAGAAAAAGTAAAGTGTGATATGATAATATTGGTGATAATATGTTGCTAGTAGTATTGGCTATTTTACCAAGTATCATAATTGGGATGTTCATTTATCAGAATGATCAAGTAGAAAAAGAACCTAAAAAGGAAATTGTAAAAGCATTATTGATGGGGGGATTATCTGTTGTTTTTACATTACTACTATCTTGGATATTAGGAATGTTCAAAATAGAGTTTAAAAATCTAAACGTTATAGAGACGATTGCTTATGCCTTTATAGGAGTAGCATTAATAGAAGAATTTTCGAAATGGATTTGTACTACATTATTCATCATGAAAAATAAAAATTACAATTATTTATTTGATGGTATTGTTTATGCTGTTTTTGTATCCTTAGGTTTCGCAACAATTGAAAATATTTTATATGTATTAACGGGAGATTTTATCGTAGCTATCATGAGAGCGATCGCAACTGTACCTTCGCATGCCTTTGATGCTATTTTTATGGGATATTTCCTTTCAAAATCCAAGCAAGCTAAGATTCACAAGCATAAGAAAAATCAACGAAAATATTTCGTGTACAGTCTTTTTATACCGGTTTTATTGCACGGTATCTTTGACTCTTTATTGCTACTTGGAAATATCATGACTTTATCTATATTTTTAGGGTTTGTTATTTTCTTATATGTCATATCCATCCGAACTGTAAACAAATCCAAACAAGAAGAATGTGCATTTGAAGTTAGAAAAAAGTTATATTGTCCAGACTGTGGAACAAAGTTAATTGGTAAATATTGTACGAACTGTGGTTTGAAAGTAGAAGAATAATCATAAATTTTTTCTCCTGTTCATATCCTTTAGTGGTGATAATATGACTTCATTTCTAACAGAACTAATTGGGGAATATGGTTATTTCGGTATGTTTTTAGGAATGGTACTAGAAGCTGTGATCATTATCATTCCCAGTGAATTAATTCTCGCAACTGGAGGAATTTTAGCCTCTCAAGGCGTTTTCAGTTTTTGGGGAAGTTTTATCATGGGACTTTTAGGAAGTGTTTTCTGTGCTATTGTTATTTACTTTATGGGAAGAGCTGGTGGTAGGCCATTTGTTGAAAAATATGGGAAGTATTTTTTTATGAAAAAAGAAGATATTGAAAAAGCTGATGTTTGGTTTCGTCAATATGGTTTATTAGCGGCTTTTATTGGTCGTAACTTTCCGATTATAAGAACTTTTATCTCCTTGCCATTAGGAATGACTAAAGTAAATTTTGTGAAGTTTCTAATTTACACAACATTAGGGAGTATTCCTTGGACGTTTGCCTTCGTATATGTTGGTTACGTATTAGGAAATAACTGGACGATCTTGTCTGATTACACCTCAAGATTAAAAACACCAATTTTAATTTTGACTGCTATTCTCCTAATAAAATGGCTATATCCCAAAATTAGAAAAATAAAAAACTAGTTCCTACTTCCTATCAATTATCAGTTTCCAAATCTTTTTGAACTTTACTACAAGAAATCGTTAGTATTTTCCTTTTATTCTAGTAACATTCGTATTATAATAAATAATAGGTGAAAATATGAAAGAACTGATTGATCATTTTGTTAGTAATACAACAGCCTGGCTTTTAGCTTTTGGCCCCATCGCTGGTGTGATTTTAATTCTAATGGAATCCATTCTCCCGATGTTACCATTATCGGTCTTTATTACATTGAATATGGTAAGTTATGGACCGGTTTTTGGTTTTCTTATCTCTTGGATCGCAACAATTATTGGTTGTATGTTGTCCTTTTTCTTGTTTCGAACTATGTTTCAAAAAAAATTATATCGTTTCATCAATAAAAAAAATAGTGAAAAATTAAAGAACTTGATGAAAGGAATTAGTCAAATTAGCTTTAGTAATCTAGTCGTATTGATTGCCTTGCCGTTTTCTCCTGCCTTTTTGATTAATATTGCTGGAGGTTTATCTAAAATAAAAATAGAAAAATTTTTTCTGGCAATCATGATTGGCAAAGTGATGATGGTTTATTTTTGGGGATATATTGGAACATCTTTGCTAGAAAGTTTAAGTGATATCACCACCTTGATAAAAATAGCACTTCTGTTAATAGTTGCTTTTTTACTATCTAAAGTTATAGAAAAAAAATTAAAAGTAGGGTGATGAATATGGAATATATAGGAATTATTTTATTAATAGTAGTAATTCTATTATTAGTAATTATATTAATCAAAAAACAAGACAATAGTGATATGACGGAAAGATTGGGTCGTTTTGAATTAAATATTAATAAAGAAATGAATGATAATTTCACTAAACTAAATGAAAAATTAGAGGAAAGACTGAATAAGATTAATGATCGTGTGAATGAAAGATTAGACCAAAATTTTGAAAAAACGAATAAAACTTTTATGAATGTTTTAGAAAGATTAAGTAAAATAGATGAGGCTCAAAAGAAAATTGAAACCTTATCTACGGATATTGTTTCATTACAAAGTATTTTAACAGATAAAAAAAGTAGGGGCATTTATGGTGAAGTAAACTTAAAACACATCTTAGTGAATGTCTTTGGAGAAAGTAATCACAAAATATACCGTCTTCAATGCCCACTTCCGAATACGACGATAGCTGATTGTATTCTTTATGCTCCAGAACCGTTGGGAACGATCGCTATTGATTCCAAATTTCCATTAGAAAATTATCAATTAATGGTAGATAAAAAATTATCTCCGGTGGAAAGGACAATGCATGAAAAACAATTCAAATTGGATGTCAAAAAACATATTGATGCTATTAGTAGTAAATATATCATCGAAGGTGTAACCTCTGATCAAGCCATTATGTTTTTACCAGCTGAAGCCATATTTGCTGAGATTAATGCTTATCATGCTGATTTGATTGATTATGCCTATAAGAAAAAGGTGTGGATTACTTCACCTACTACATTGATATCGACGCTCAGTGTAATTCAAATGATTATTAAAAATATAGAGCGAGATCAATATACATCGATTATTCATGATGAATTGAATAAATTAGGCATTGAATTTTCTCGTTATAAAGAACGTTGGGATAAATTAGCCAAAAGTATTCAAACTGTTAATCGTGATGTTGAAAATATCAATATTACCACTGAGAAAATCACCAAGAAATTTGATATGATTAATCAAGTAGAAGTAGAAAAATTGGAGGAACATAGCATTGAATAAACTATTGAAAACTATGAATGTAAGTGTAAAAGTTTTGTTAATATGTTATATGTTTTATAAAATGATGTTTATATCATCTACCATGACTTTTTCGAAAATACTAACAGTTCTTTGCATTATTCCGATAGTTATGGTACCATATATGATAGAGAAGATGATAAAAATAGAACTAAGCCAAACCATTCAACTAATTTATTATCTATTCATCATTATAGCACTAGTATTAGGAAGTATTGAAGGGTGGTACTACAAAATATCTTGGTTTGATCTATTTGTACACTTTCTATCGGGAGTCATAACGAGTGTGTTATCCTTGATCATTATCAAAAAGATTCACTTATTAACAATAGAACATACTGCTTTTATTATTCTGTTTATGATTTCTTTTACCCTATTCGTTGCATCTAGTTGGGAATTTTTTGAATTTTTCTCTGATAAAATCTTAAAAGGGGATGCTCAATGGGTAGCCTTAACAGGTGTAGATGATACTATGACCGATATGTTGATTGCCTTATTGGGAAGCATTGGCTTTAGTATTTATTATCTGACTCAAATAAAATTCAATGGAAAAATATTCTTAAAACAATTGACAAAAGTATTATAGGAGGTCGCAATGAAAAAAACAAACATGAAACAAAAAAAGAAAGTAAGTAAAAAAGATATTACCAAAATTGTGTTAATTGCTTTACTCGTATTATCTATATTAGAAATCATTATGATTCCATTACTGGTGTATGCTAAAATTATTAAAATGTTACCAGTAATGGCCTTCTTAGTAATTCCAACCATATTAGTAATTTGTATTCTGTTACTAAGTCGTAATATTTTATTAAACTATAATCAAAAAAACAAACAACAAGAAGAAGTAAATAATTGATTTTTTGCTTAGAAGGAGTGTTAATTACAAGCACTCTTTTTCTATGAATGAGCTTGCGAAAAAACGGAAAATATAGTAAAATTAGGAATAGTTTTGGAGGGATAGTATGATTCAAACAAAAAATGTTACACTGCGTTTTGGAAAAAGAACTTTATTTGAAGATGTAAATATTAAATTTACGGCAGGAAATTGTTATGGGCTTATTGGGGCTAATGGAGCTGGAAAATCTACTTTTTTGAAACTGTTAAGTGGGGAAATAGAAACTTCTAGTGGAGAAATCATCATCAGTAAAGGTGAAAGGTTATCCGTATTAAAACAAAATCATTATGCTTACGAAGAAGAGACGGTAATGAATACTGTAATTATGGGAAATCAAGAACTATATTCGATTATGAAGGAAAAAGAAGAATTATATTCTCATACTGAATTTACAGATGAGGACGGGATGAGATTAGCGCAACTTGAGGCTGATTTTGTGGAATTAAATGGTTGGGAAGCGGAAAGTGAAGCAGGAGAACTCTTAGCTAATTTAGGGATTCCGGTATTAAATCATTATAGTTTGATGAAAGAAATTCCAGCTAAATTAAAAGTAAAAGTATTACTAGCTCAAGCTCTATTTGAAAATCCTGATATTCTATTATTAGATGAACCCACCAACAACTTAGATATGGAAGCCATCAATTGGTTAGAAGAATTCTTAATTGGTTATCCTAATACTGTAATCGTAGTCTCCCATGATAGGCACTTTCTAAATAAAGTGTGTACTCACATTGCTGATATCGACTACAATAAAATCAAACTATATATCGGAAATTATGATTTTTGGTATCAATCTAGTGAACT
>JAQXIG010000051.1 GCA_029007685.1 bacterium
TGCTTTATAATTTAGTTATCTAAAAACAATAGAAAGCAAGGTTTTAACCGTATGAAAATTATACCATACAAAAAGATATTTCTTTAAAAATGCCTTTAATTTATGCTTATTTATCTCTTAATATATTTGGTCTATCATAAATTATCACACTTGTGGAACTTCATGTACGATAGTACGATTTACAACTCTTTCTTGCATTGGCTCGATGATTGGTCTTTGCATTCCTCCAGCCATTTGAGGGGCCATTGGTCCCATCTGATTGTTTGTCATCTGAATGTTCATATCCACATCCATATTTTCTGCATTAAAAGTGTTGTTCACTTCGTTTTGTCTATCATAACAACAATTTCTAAACATAGTTTCTTTCCTCCTATCTAGTTTATAGTATGATCTTTAGATTTTTGGCAATAATGGATTGGCCTATTTCTTTGTTATTTTTCACTATTTTGTGATTTAGTATCTGTTATTCACATACTATTCCTTGCTTATTCTATTTTATTTTAGACATCAAAAAAATGTAGCTTTCTTCCCATTTAAGAAATCTACATTTTTTTAACTTGCATATTCACAAGGACTGATTGTCATTCTCTATCCTTTTTCTGGTTTCTACTTTTATTATTAGTAGATGTTATTTTTGTAATTTTTCTACTATCGCTTCTATTTCTTTGTCATCTAGCTTTATATATTCATTTACAGAACTCATGTGATTAGGTTTTCCTTCTTTATGATGAAAGTCAGTTCCTATAACTACGATTCAATTATTTTTTTTGGTTACAATGATTCCATTTGGCAATTTCCTTTATTTGATTAACGTGATTCTGTCATTATCTGATTGATTATTAGTATATTTATATACTATCAGATGGGCTAATACTACTTTACCACCGGCACTTCTGATTCATTCTGCTCCTTTTTTAGGGGTATCGTTTCTTTTACTTCATTCACCGTGGTCTTGATAATTGTTCCATGTTGAGGATGTGATTCCAAAATTTCATGAAGGTTGATGAATTATTGAAAATATCACATGCAATATGAGCTTTGATTACCGCTTCCTTTATTATCTCTTTTGGAGATATTTTTCCATCTTAACAACTGATGTGAATAGTCAAACCTATGCGTTTTTCCACTTCATTCTTTAGTTTGATTTTAAACATTCATGTTATTGATAAAAAAAGACCAGATTTTTTTGATCTTATTATCATATTCTTGATCTTTTGATGTGTTTATTAAAATGGCATTTTGAAATTACCACTAGCCATTTGTTTCATCATTTTTTTCATCTGTTCAAATTGGGTTAGTAGTTTGTTTACTTCTTGAACCGATAGTCCACAACCTTTGGCTATTCTAGTTTTACGACTAGCTTTGATGATATCAGGATTTTTTCTTTCTTTCGGTGTCATTGATAAAATAATCGCTTCGACATGAGCCATTTGCTTCGGATCAATATTGATATTATTTAATCCCATTTTTTTGGCGCCCGGTAACATTTTGATTAAGTTTTCTAGTGGTCCTAATTTTTTGATTTGTTTCATTTGTTTTAAGAAATCTTCTAAATCGAATTTTCCAGATTGCATTTTTTTAGTAGCGGACAAGGCTTCTTCTTCGTCAATTACTTCGGTTGCTTTTTCTACTAAGGCGATAATATCACCCATTCCTAAAATTCTACCAGCCATTCTTTCAGGATCAAATGGTTCAATACCATCTAATTTTTCGCTTACACCAATCATTTTAATTGGTACCTTGGTTAAGTGTCTTACCGATAAAGCAACCCCACCTCTGGTATCTCCATCTAATTTGGTTAAAATTACTCCTGTTAAATTTAAGGTGCTGTTGAAACCTTCGATTACATTAATCGCATCTTATCCCATCATGGAATCAATGACTAATAAAATCTCTTGTGGTTTGATTACTGCATTCAACTTTTTTAGTTCTTCCATTAATTCTTCGTCAATATGTAATCTACCAGCGGTGTCAATTAACACATAGTCAAATTGGTGTTCTTTGGCATATTGGAGGGCATTCTCGGCAATTTCGACAGCATTTTTCTTACCTTCTTCATAAACTTCAATGTTTAATTGTTTCCCTAGCTGCTTTAACTGTTCGATAGCAGCAGGGCGATATATATCACAAGCTACTAGCAGTGGTTTTTTACTATGTTTTTTTCGTAAAAAGTTTGCTAATTTTCCAATCGTAGTTGTTTTACCACTTCCCTGAAGACCAACTAACATTAAAGTAGCAGGATTGCCATTTGTGTTGATTGGACTATTTTCGCCACCTAGTAATTCTGTTAATTCATCTTTTACAATCTTAACGAATAGATCACCTGGTTTTAGGCTTTTCTTTACTTCTTCCCCTAATGCTTTTTCTTTGACAGTATTCGTGAATTCTTTTACTACTTTATAATTTACATCAGCTTCTAATAAGGCCAGACGAATCTCGCGCATCATATCACTGATATTTTCTTCGGTTATTTTACCATACCCTTTTATCTTGTGGATCGCATTCTGCAGTCTATCTCCTAGTGATTCAAACATCTTATTCCTCCTTATCTAACTCGTTAATATTATAGCTAATATTATGATAAAAAACTAGTCTTAATTCATGATAAAGAAATTCAAAACTATACTTTTTGGATCATGATCTTTTTTCTTCAAAAAAATATCTACTGATTGGTGAATAATGTGGCAAGCAAATTCTTGAACTTCTACTATCATTCTAGTATTTTTCTATTTTCCAAAGCAAATCTATAGTGGTTTTCTAAAAAAGAAAAAGATACAGGTATCCAGACACAGTACTTTTCTAATTACTAAAAATGATTCTTTTGTTCTTTCATTTAATTGATTAATCATTCGCATTTGCTTATCTCCATACTAATTGACAGGTAAACTATTCATAGCTAAAAATATATGATTGCTCCTTTATCCTCTATTGGTCCAAGTAGCTACGACATTACAACTACTACTTTGTGGCATGGGATTTGGCATTTCTATTTTTACAATCATTGGAATTTTGAAAGCGCTACCAAACATCAAGCAGCTTCCAACTTGTAGTGCTTTTTGTTTTTCGATGGTATCATCAGTGATATTAGGAATCATTTTGGTAATGTATTCAATATCCCGTGGATGACTCATCTTGAAAATCAAAAAATTAGAGCATTGTGATATTACCGTTTCTGATAAATCGACTGGTCTTTGAGAAACTAGTGCTATCAACATGCCATATTTTCTTCCTTCTTTGGCTACACGATCAAAAATATTATATCCGAACAAGAAATTATCTTGATCTTTTTGTACGTAACGATGTGCTTCTTCTAAAATAATATTAAATGGGACTGATCCACGCTCTATTTTTTTCGAAAACTCTAAGATTAAGCGAGTCAATATTTTTACGATCGATTTGGCAAAACTATCGTCGACATCTTCCAAATTGATATTTACAATTTGGAATTTTTTCCCGTCTTTGATAATCATGCTGCTTAAGTATTGGTCTAATCTAACAAAGTCTTTGTAGTCGAAGAATTTGGCATTATTTCCAATTACTAATTCATGTAGTTTTACTTTTAAGGTTATGGCATCGGCATAAACATTTTCATTTCCTAACCACCCCTCACTAATTAAGGCAAAGTTTAAAGCTTTCTCCATATCTTTTAAGGTGAAATACTGGACATCTTCTGGTTCATATTGATTTAATTCTGGATTGATAAATTTATTTATATATTCCGTTAATAGTACTCTTTCCGTAAATTGATCACTATTATCAATTAGAAAACATTCTTGGAGACGTCTGGTATATCCAATCCCTTGTACGGTCGCATTTAAATTGAAAGCTTCAGTTGGGCAGGTATTTAAAATCGAAAAAATTTCATCTCTCTTACTTGCTGATCCTTTATTTGAATACATAACCATCATAATGGCACTCGCTATTAAATGATTTTTATATTTCATGGCTGATTCATCGGACTGAGATAATATCTTTACTAATTTTAGCATTTTTTCAATAATCGATAATTGGGTATGAGTAGTTGCTGATAACAATAGAGCAACATCTTCTACATTTAGTAACCAAATCGGAATTTGTAACAATTCTCCACCATGAACACTATTTTTATTAGTTGTGAAAAAACGATAATGATAATTGGGGTTTTTTTCGTTTATTTTAGAAAAAGCAGTATAATATTCTCCTGATGAATCAAAGATTAAAAAATTAGAACGAAAAGGGATAAAATTCGGGTTATAGAAAATATTTTGAATTAATCTAGCTACTCCACAACTTTTTCCACCACCGGTATTTCCAAAAATACACATATGATTGCTAAAAATTTCGTTCATATCTGCATACACTTTTTTATTGGCATAAAAAGGACTTATTCCTAATTCAACGTTACCAAGACCTTCTTGGTTTACAATTAGTGACAATTCTTCTATAGTTAATGTTCTAATATTGGCAGTTAAACTTGGTTTTCTTAGTACTCCACCGATAAATTTATTATTGACAATTTCTCCTAATAATTTTACTTTTACAACTCCAGCCAATAATTCTTTTACTTCTGCTAGGATCGTTTTATCTTGATCTTGGAGTATTAGTGGCATGTTCATGATATCTGTTTCTATTCTTTCTGAATCTTTTAATTTTATTTCTGCATCATGATTTCCAATATAAATAATTTTTTCAAACATAGCCTTGTTCCCTTCTTTTTAAATTAATTCTTCTATTTTCATTTTTATTTCTTCATCGATATTGTTTAACAATAGTCTTATCTTTTGTGATTTTTCATATAGTTTTAAAGTATTTTCATAATATTCTAATTTTTCTTCCATGATTTTAATTTGGCCATGAACCGCATTTCTACTTACTTGATTATTCTCTGCAATTTCCGATAGTGATAAATCTTCAAAGTAATATGCTTCAAAGTACTCTTTTTGTTTTTGGGTAAATAGATCTGAATAATAGTCATATAGATTGTTGAAATATATTTTTTTATCCATAACTTCTCCTACATCATATCTTTGAATAATCCATAGATATATTTTTCGATATCGAATGGTTGGAGATCTTCTTTGGTTTCTCCTAAGCCAATATATTTTACAGGAAGTTTGGCTTCTTCTTTAATCGCTAGTACAATTCCTCCTTTGGCCGTTCCGTCTAGTTTGGTTAAGACAATCCCTGTAATATTAGTAATTTCTTGAAAACTTTTGGCTTGGTTAATTCCATTTTGACCAGTTGTGGCATCGATAATCAGTAGTGTTTCATGAGGTGCATTAGGAATTTGATTGGTGATTACTCGATTTATCTTTTCCAATTCTTTCATTAGATTTACTTTATTTTGAAGTCGACCAGCAGTATCGATTAACACTACATCGAAGCCTTCTTTTTTGGCTTTTTCCACTCCTTCAAATACTACTGATGCCGGATCACTTCCTTCTTCTTTGCCCAGAAATGATGCCCCTACTCTATGACTCCATTCTTCTAATTGTTTAGTTGCTCCAGCTCTAAAAGTATCTCCTGCCACTAATAAAACTTTTCTTCCTTCGTTTACCATTTTCCATGCCAACTTACCAATGGTCGTGGTTTTTCCTACACCATTTACTCCTACAAATAGTAATACAGTTGGTCCGTCTTCACTATAATGAATCTTACTTTCTAAAATGTTATCTTCGACATAAATAATAAACAACTCATCGACGATGATTTCTTTTAGTTCTTTTGGATCTTCTAGATGCTCCTTTTTTACCCGTTCACGTAAGCGCTCGATAAAGTTCATGACTGTCTTTACACCAATATCTGCCATAATTAAAATCTCTTCTAGTTCATCAAAATATTCATCCGTTATTTTCTGGTAACGATTGGTTAAACTTAAGAGATTAGAAACAAATCCTTTTCGACTTTTAGTTAAGCCTTTTTCGTAAATTTTTACGTCATCTTGAACAGTTGCTTCGACCTTTTTTTCTCTTTTTTCTCCATTTTTTACTTCGAACTTTTCTACAGTTAACTCATTTTCGTTGATCATCGTTTCTTCTTTTTGAAACATTTTTTTAATTTTATTAAATAGTCCCATATCTACTCTCCCTGACCTTTTTTACTTTTGTTTTCATTATAACAAAGTTTTTTGTTAATTGCTAGTCAAGTACTACTTTTTCACTATGATTTTAGCTAATAGTGGAAAGTGATCACTGTAGTCATCTAAGTAGGAATCGTTGATTGTTTTTACTTCTACTACTTGCCAGTCTGTGGGGATAAAAATGTGATCGATTGCACTACGTCTTTTATGTTTTTTGAAAGTTGATCCATTGAAGTCAATTCTCTTTAAATCATAGCATTCTACTTCGGTGATAAATTTTTGAAAGGCTTTATCTTTAATATTGGTATTAAAATCTCCCATTAAAATTACGGGAATAGTAGAAGATTCAATTTTTTTCTTTAGCTTTTTTAGTTGCAGTCTATTTATTCCTCGTAAATGAACTGATAAATGGGTGTTGATTACTCTTATTCTACCATAATTTTCAATATCCAGAATGGCTTCGGTCATGATACGAGGGGTAATTGTTTTATATTTAAAAAGCCCATTGTATAATTCTTTTAAGTTTCTGGGAAACCATGGCAATTCTGTGGTTTTGGCCGTTAATACTGGCAAATTGGTGATGATGTTGTTGGCTTCATTATATTTATCTAAATAGGATATACTTCTTACTAATTTGCTTTTACCATAGCGATAGTTTCCTACCACATGGTATGACTTTAGACTTTTTCTTAATATTTTTAAAGTAGAAGAAACCATTTCTTGGGTGGCTAATATTTGAATCTTATTCTCTTTTGTTAATCGATGGTAAATTTCTTCAATATATTTTGAATCTTTATCTTTTAATAAGTTATCATTTCTAACATTATAACTACAAATTATTAGTTCTTTCACAACATCACTTCCTACCCTATTGTATTTTATTCATGTTTGTTTCATATCATTAAAAATTATGCTAATCGATAAAATTTATCTATTAGCATAATTTATTATATCCTTTTAAAATTTTTCTAAATCTTCTTTATCGCCACCAAATACAACCGTTGGAGCACCTTTCCATCTATCTTCGGATGATGATATTTTTTTCTTAAATATGATATCTAGTTTTTCTTTCATTTGATCTTTCGTAAATGGTTTGGCAATGTAGTCAGTGAATCCTTTGCTAATATATTTTTCTCTAGCTCCTGCTACAGCATCTGCTGTTAGGGCGATTACTGGGGTATTGAAGCTTGGATTTTCTTGTAGTTTCATGATGGCCTTTTCGCCATTCATATTTGGCATCATAATATCCATTAGTATTAAATCATAGGTGTTTCCCGCACTAATTTTGTCTAGACACTCTTGTCCATCATAACATTCATCTATTTCAAAATGAAAGGATGACATGGCTCTTGTTGCTACTTTGATATTTAGTTTATTATCATCTACTATTAACACTTTTTTGGATCCATATTCGGAGATACTATTTCCATTTTCTACTACTTTTTGACTATTTCTTCTCAAAATTTCGGCAGTATTTAACAGCTCTTCTTCGGTTGCAGGTTTTACTAATTTACTTATTTTCTGAGGAATATTAACCACAAAGATTGATCCTTCTTTGTATTGGCTTTGGACATTTATTTTTCCCCCCATCATTTCTACTAATGATTTGGTAATGGCTAGCCCTAACCCTGTGCCTTCGGTAGTAGTATTTTTTTCTACATCTAGTCGTTCAAACTTGGTGAACAGTTTATTAATATATTCGGCTTTAATTCCTCGGCCTGTATCTTGAACACTTATGATTAAATTACAGATCTGATTTTGATTGATACACTTTACACTTAGGGTGATACTCCCTTGTTCAGTGTATTTAATCGCATTGGATAAAAGATTGTTCACTATTTGTTTCACATGCACTTTATCCCCAATTAATTCATAGGGAATATCTTCAGCAATCTTTAAATTAAAGTCAATTGGTTTTTCTCCGATTCGGGTCGTTATTACTTTCACTAAAGAAGTTATTTCCTTTTTTAAATTATATGGTTTGTTTACTATTTCTAATTTTTCACTTTAAATTTTGTTGATATCTAAGATGTTTCCTATTATTTCTAGTAATGTTTGGCTAGCATTTTGGATATCTTCAGAGTTTTCAATTACTTCTGGAGGGAGTTGGTCTTTATAGGATTCAATATCAGCAGAAAGTCCGATTATAGCATTTAAAGGTGTTCTGATTTCGTGGCTCATACTAGATAGAAAATCTGATTTTGCGCGATTGGCTTTTTCGGCTTGAATTTTAGCAAGAGTCACTTCATTTAACATTTTTAGATCTGGGTTTTCTATGGTATGGTACATTACTACTACTACGATAGTTAAGGCAAAATTTATTAAAAACAAATCTGGAAACATTTTTTGAATTATCATCGCACACAATATCATTATTATAATTAAAAAAATAGGAACATATTTTTTCAATACAATATCTTTTAAATTTTCCAATGCTAGTATTAAGGATAGTAGAAGGCATATTGCTACATAAGCATAAGTCATCATAACCCCTATTCCATTTGGATATGCTGAAAATGATGTTATTTCAAAATGAATTGGTAGTATCAATGATAATATAGCTAATATCGAGAATATACCTATAAAATGCGTTTTTCTCAATTTTAATACAGATTTTTTAGAAATGGAATATGCATAAGATAGAAATAAGGTAATCCATGCATTAAAATATAGAAGCATGATTTTTGCTATCAATTTGTAAAGTGTACTATCCACATTCATGCCATTTTTATATATTATAAACCCTATTATATCCATTGCTGTGCCCAAAAAAGTAATCAATAAAATTAGTCCATAGGTTGTTGTTTCACTATTGTTAATTTTCTTTTTGGCAAAAAATATGATTATAAATATTATCAAAAATATCAAACAACATATAGAAAAATATGCTCCAATCATCATTACACCTCTTTATCTTTTATAAATAAATCATATCACTAAACAAAAAATAAGTCTACTTATTGTAAACTTATTTTTTTGTCAGTTGTTTTTTTAATTCATTATCTTTTTGTTGTAATGGTTTTGGATCTAATTTACCGTTTGCAGTTCTTGGCAGAGGTGTTTCATAGAATTCATACATTTTTGCTATATGATTACTTCCTAATGTTTTGTTCACTAATGACTCTATTTTTAATTTTAATTGTTCAATATCACAATCTGCATTTCTTAAAGAAATATGATATTTGGGAATAAATTGTAATTCATTATCAGAAATCTTAGTAACAATTGCTTCTCTAATTTCTGGAATTTCACTTAATAAATTTTCAATTCGCTGTGGATAAATATTTTCAATTCCACATACAAAACATCTTTTTAATCTATCAATATATTGTAATTCACCATTTGGTAACATCTTTGCTATATCGCCGGTTACTAACCATTTTTTTCCGTATTTTTCAATAAACACTTTATCTGTTTCTTCTTGGTTTTCATAGTATCCTAACATCATGCCTGGTCCATTTACACATAATAAACCAACTTCATTTATGCCTAATTCTTCATAGGTTGTTGGATTTACGATCATTTGATTCGTAAATGGAATCATCGGACCTAGCGTTCCAAAGCTGTTTTTTCTTCCCATCTTCACGGCGATTGGTGCCCACATTTCGGTCATTCCTAAACCATTCCACAACTCATCACGACTTCCTAATTCTTCAAATAGCATATTGCATACTAATTCGGTGAACATTTTCAATTGCTCTCCCCCAGATACTCCCATTTTTAAAAAGTTCATATTTAGATCTTTTAGTATCTTAGGGTCAGCTTCTTGCACGATTTTTCTTAAATATATTAAATACTCTTTGTAATTCATATTTTGATTTACTAAAAAATCAATATTTCCAATTTGAGGATTGATTTGTCTAAATACATCATTTACAAACGCTTCCCATTGAATAGGCCCAGCAAATACTCCAGCAGGCTTTATTCTAAATACTTCTTCTTTAAAAAAATGTGGTAATGCTTTTAATGTTAATGATACTTTGGTATTTTTACAAAGTGCATAATGCAAAGATAATTTACCAAAAGCCATAAACTGTGGTAAATTTCCCATAAAAATATCACCTGGTTTTAAGTTAGTCACATAATCTAATGATCTTACAACACAATTTAGGCCATTACCATCTAACATTACTCCTTTATGCGTTCCACTGCTTCCGCCAGTGAACATGATGTCACTCATTCTTCCTTTTTGATATTTTGGAAATACCACATCTTTGCAATCTTTCCCTTTATTAAGAATTCTTTTTAGATTGCCGTCTAATGATAGTAGTACATTACCATTTAATAATTGTTTTATTCCATAAAGTATTTTTAATATTTTACTATCCATAGATTGTACAGCAGGAAAAACAATCATGTCAATTTCCATTCCTTGACTTGCTTTTTTAAACGTACTATATGAATCTTGAATGCCAATAAACATTTTTGGTCTGACTACTTGCAAATCTTGTAAAATTTTATAACTGTTATCAAGGGGATTGATTGGACAAACAATAGCACCTAACTTATTTAAGGCATACGCTATATATACTGCTTCCGGTGTGTTAGCGACAGATATGGCTATTATATCATTTTCCCTTATACCTCTTTTATAGAGTGCTTTCGCATATTCATCAATTCTAGTATGTAATTCTTCATAAGTAATACTCATCTTATCAAAATCTAGTGCTATTTCGTTCATGTGGTCTTTATTTCGTTCATAAAGAAAATTATACTCAGTGTCATTTGGGAGTTCTATATTTTTTGCCTCGTCGGCAAAAAAGTTCATATTTAAGTTCAGTTGTGATGTTTTTAATTCTTTATTCATAATTTTACCTACTTTCTATTTCTGGTATTTCCAAAATTTGTTATTATTCTAACATGATGTTTCGCAAAAAGCTATATTTTTTTTGTTTTTATCCTTTTTTAGTTTTTGTATATTTTTGTCGAGTAGGCAAACTTGACTTACTTCTCTTTCTTTATTATTTTAAGTGAAAGGCCTGTCTGTCTGCCCTCACAGAACCTATCTTGCCCTATTAAGGCAGTAGACTCTTCATATAAATTTTCGAATTCAACCTATATTAGCTCTTATTATAGGAGTTGACAAATGTATCCTCTCCATATTCTATTAAACACTTCATATGTCATACTACTTTTCTGATGTCTTCTATTTCGTATTCTATATGTAGTCTATTTAACATATAAATAGTCATTACTTATGGTCTTACTATTATTATTGAGTTGTAATGCTCTATCAAATTTCTTTTAATGGTATTCATTATTTCTATTATTGGTTTATGCATACTTTCCTTCATCCATAATTTAAAGTCTGTTCGTTTTGCTTTCATTTTCTTTTTACTAGTTCAAGATTAAATTTTAAAAGTCTTTTCTTTAGAACTTTATAAAATGCTTTTGCTTCACTTTCATATTGGAATATTACTGCAAAATCATCGGCATATCTTACTATTTCAACATATCCTTTTGCTCTCAAACTTAGAGTTTTATCTTCCCATAAATCTAGTACATAATGTAAATATACATTGGCTAGTACTGGAGATAGTAATCCCACCCCTTGTGATGTTTCTTTAATACTGTCTCTGCTGACTTTATCTTCCATTATTCCAGATTTAAGAAATTTTACTATGTATCTAATATCATTCTCATTTTCTAGAAATTTTATTAACCATTTATGGTCTATATTATCAAAGAAACCTTTTATATCTTCATCTAAAATATAATTTACTGATTTAGTCATAATCAATTTCTTTATTTTTGACATTGCCATATGTGGATTTCTATTTAGCCTGAATCCATATAGTCAATCTGGAAATCTTGGTTCATATATTTCACTTAATATATTTGCCATTTGCTTTTGGTATATATGCTCTTCTTACGGCTTGTGGTTTATAGCTGAATGACTTCATTTTCTGAAGCAATTTTCCTATATTATTATATAAATTTTCTTCATACTTATCTTTCGTCATCTTGCCTATTTCACTTACTTTATTTATGAACTACTTTTGATGTTCTTTTATTAATGTTTCTTTATTAATATGATACATTAGTGTTTGAAGTTTCTTGTATTTTATAGATTGACTTCTTATATCTTCCCTTTCATTTTCCATTATATCGTTTACCTCCATGTGTAATAAATGTTTCTATTGGAGAAACAATTTATATGCTAGTTCCTTTGCTCCGCCATCGTTACTTGCTTCTTTGCTACTATGGACTAGTCCGGCTACTTATACTCATTGATCTAACTTAGTTTACCAAACATTGTTTTGATATACCTTTTATTATTGGTGATTTTAAACCTCTTAAACTTAAGGAACTTATCAGTTCTCCTAGGTATGCTTAGTATACCTTGTGAACTCACCAAGTTCTAAGATCCCGGTAGAATTCATAATATCTCACATTAACGATATTATAAATGTTGCTTGCTGTAATCAGGAGTACATCAGATTCCACTTTTTTTGTTTTAGTAACGAGGCTGCATCACTTCACGATTTCGCATTTCGGCTCGAACTCTTTCTTGTCTGCACTTAAATCTCATCTCACGATTTTGGCTCCAAGACTAGATATTGGCTCTTTGCTAGATACTACCAGATTGGGAGTTTCACCAAATTATATATTAAGTAGCGAACTGGCGCACCCTTATTTAGAAAAAAATGCTTGATAGATGCTTAGTTCTGATAAACTTTTTATAAAACATAGGATATGGCAGATAGGTTTTTGATTTCCATGATGTAGTTCTCTTCTTCGAAATATTTTTTATCCTCATCTCCTAATTTTCGTTTTCAGTCTTTGAAACGACTTTGTAAATTACTATTGATGATAATTCTACGTTGGGATTTTTCTTTTCTGCTGTCCCTTTTCTAATCATAAGCGCTATATAACTTGGGGTGAACATAAAGAAATTATTGTGAAATCTTTTATGCAATCTGATACTATGATATGTTTTTTTTATTAGAAAAAAGATACTGGACATTCTTTCAGTATCTCAGACTGTAGACAAAATCTTTCGACTTTTTCTACAATCTGAAGCAAATAAATTTGCTTCAGATATCATGGCCAGACCATTTATACAGAACTTTTTACCATCTCATGATAGAGGTTAAAAAATATTAAAGGACTGTCTCCTGTACATTACAGGTTACAATCCTTTAATTAGAAACTATTTATAAACTGTCCAACTTTTGGAATTTAGTTCACTTTGTTGGTAGTCTATTATGATTGGGATATCATTATGAATTAATTCGATTTAACTTCTTTTCTATCCATGTAATTATATAATACATTATATAAGAAACCATCCCTAATATTACTACGGAAGTAATTACTAGATTGATATTGAATACTTGTGATCCATACATAATTAAATAACCTAGTCCTTCTTTTGACACTAATAATTCTCCCATAATTACACCAATTAGAGACATACTAATATTGATTTTTAAACAACTAATGAGTGTTAGTCGATTACTAGGAACTATTAATTTAGAAAATATCTGTCCTTTGCTAGCATGCAGTGTTTTTAGTAATGTAATATAGTAACTTTCGGTCGATTGAAAACCATTATAGATGTTAATAATGGTGATAAAAGTAGAGATTAGTAAGGCCATAAAGATAATAGAATTGGTATTGGCTCCAATCCAGATAATGATAAGTGGACCTAATGCTACTTTAGGGAGTGAGTTCATAATGGTTAAATACGGATCTATGATTTTAGCTACTTTGGGAAACCACCATAGAATAGAGGCAACCATAAAACCAGTTATACTAGCAATGAACAAACTGATTATGGTTTCATAGATCGTAATCCAAACATGATTCCATAAATTGTTGTGTTCTAATAGTGAAATAAAGGTTTTCATTACTTCACTAGGGGAACTTGATAAAAAAGTATTGATCCATTCTCTGTTAGCTGCTAATTCCCATAAAGCTAGGAAAAAGACGATAATTAACAATTGGCATAGAACAATGATTCCTTTTTCTCTTTTTCTTTTTTTCAAAAAATTTTTATGCTCTTTGCTATAGGTGGACATCTAAATCCCTCCAAATCAAATCATAGTAAGTGCTAAATTCTTTACACTTACGATTGTGGATAGGTGTTGATTTATTGGTCAATTCGATATCATATATTTTCTTTACTTTGGTCGGTCTTTTAGACAGAACAACGATGCGATCTGATAATGAAATTGCTTCTGCTAGATCATGCGTTACTAAAATGGCAGTTTTTCCTTCGCTCTTAATGATTTGATATACATCTTCTGAAAGTGCTAATCTGGTTTGATAGTCTAGGGCAGAAAATGGTTCATCTAATAATAAAATATCAGGATTGATTGCTAGTGTGCGAATAAGAGCTACCCGTTGTTTCATTCCGCCCGATAAAGAACTAGGATATTTATTCATAAATTCTTCTAATCCATATGTTTTTAAAAGTCTAATAACATTATTCTTGGTTTCTTCATTTAAGGTATGATTAATTTCTAGTCCTAGTAAACAATTTTCTAGAATTGTTTTCCATGGAAATAAAGCATCTTTTTGCAACATATACCCAATCGTCATATTCTCTTTTTGAAACGAGATATCTCCAGCTGATTTTTTTTCAAGGTTTGATAGGATTGAAAGAAGACTAGTTTTTCCACAACCAGATGGTCCGACAATCGCTAGTAGCTCATTTTCGAATATGTCTAGGGTAATATTTTCAATGGCTGGAATCTCACCATCTACATCGTGGTAAATCTTCTTTAAATTTTTTATTTTTAAAACTGGTTTCATATTAATCCTTATTATAGATTAATTCATTATATGGTACTTTTGTTTCTAATTCTGAAGCTGCCATCATTATTTCCTGTAAGTGATAAAATGATTCTTCACTAAATGTTGTGGTTGTTGGCCAAGCTTCTACACTACGATATCTTTCTACGACTCCAATTAGGTCATTCATTGAAGTGTCTGGAAAGAATTCTATCACTGCTTCTGCTACCTTTTCGTCACTATTATTGTGGACAAAGTCAAGTCCTTTTTGAATGGCTCTTGTAAATTTTTCAACAATTTCAGGATTTTTTTCAATATAGCTAATGCGAGCACTATATGAGGTGTATGGTACTACTCCTCCCATTTCACCAATAGAAGCTACCACATAACCAAATCCTTGATTTTCAACTTGTAAGGCATTGGGTTCAAATAGGGTTACAAAATCACCTTGCCCGCCTATGAAAGCGCTGCTCATGGCTGCAAAGGCTACACTTGTATCAATATTTACATCTTTCACTGGATCAATTCCATTTTGACGAAGAGCCCATTCAAATGTCATTTCTGGCATTCCGCCTTTTCTTCCACCAATGATTTCTTTTCCCTTCAAATCTTCTAAGGTGAAGTCTTTAATTTTTTCACGTGAAACTAAAAAAGTTCCGTCTTTTTGTGTAAGTTGGGCAAATGTTTTTAAGTAATCTTTTTCACCACCGTTATAGACATAGATGCAAGCTTCACTTCCGGAAAAACCAATGTCTACATCTCCTGATAACACAGCAGCTGTAACTTTGTCTGCGCCTGGTGTTAAAATAAGTTCAATATCCAATCCCTCTTCTTCAAAAAATCCTTGGCTGATTGCTGCATATTGAGGGGCATAGAATACTGTGTGTGCTACTTCTGCTACTCTAATTTTTTCTAATTTGTTTGTCTTATTATCACTGTTGTTTAAATCTAATATAAATATGGTGATGACTATTCCAAGAATTGCAACACAGATGATCGAATAAATTATTTTTTTCATATATCCTCCTTTACTAGTTTATTATATGAGTATTTCCATTAAGTGTTATTAATTTTGGCATCAAAAAAACAGTACATTTTAGCAGAAGTACTGTTTTAGTATGAATTCGATTATTCATTGATTAGATTACAGTCTAGTCTAACTTCTATATTATAGGAATCTTTGTCATAAGGAGTTTTTGGATAAATAATTGCTTTCGTATTGTCAAAATCACATGGCGTATTATTATCTTTATTGACCATATTTTCTTTTGCCTCTTTTTCGATTATGGTATTTTGTTCTATCAGGACATTTATACTTAAACTGATTCCAGTTGTTTCAAAATTCTGTAAAAAAGTATCTACTTCATCTACCATATTGGGTAATTGTGGATAGTATATCTCTTCATAAAAATACTTTGCTTTCTTTTCGAGGTATTTTGAAAGTCTTTCTTGTTGATTCTTTGATCTAGAGTTATCCTTCACTACTAGAGTTGCAACTAAGATTATAATAATGGCTACAAGTAGTAATGTTAATAATATTAGATTCTTTTTCTTCATCTTTTTCATATTTTCTATTCCTTTTCTTTTAGTTTAATACATCACTAGATTTACTATTTAATTCTAAATTAGCAATTCTATTTTTTTTGTAAGCAAAATATCCTGATGCCGCAATCATAGCTGCATTGTCTGTGCAGTAATTGAGTGGTGGAAAAACACAATGAATGTTTTCTTGTTGACATAATTCAGTTAGTTTTTCTCGGATTCCTTTATTAGCGGCTACTCCTCCTGCCACAATTAGATTACTAACTTTTCTTTCTTGGAGGGCTTTCATCGTTTTTTTCGTGATAATTTCTATTACGACATTTTGAAATGAGGCGGCTAAATCTTTTTTTCTTATTTCTTGATTACGTTGTTTCTCATTATGTACTAAATTTATTACTGCACTCTTTAAACCACTAAAACTAAAATTAAAGCTTTCATCATTTAATGGAATGGGGAGTTTATAACTTGGACTTCCTTCATGAGCCCATCTATCAATAGTTGGTCCTCCAGGATATGGTACATCTATGATTCTTGCTACTTTATCATAACATTCTCCTACTGCATCATCCAGGGTCGCTCCAATTTTTTCGAATGAATAATGATCCTTCATATAAATCAATTCAGTATGCCCTCCACTAATTACCAAAGCTAATAAAGGAAACTTCATTTCTTCTACTAAATTATTAGCATAGATATGTCCAGAAATGTGATGCACTGGAATTAGTGGTTTTTGGAATAAATAAGATAGGGTTTTGGCAGCTTCTACTCCTACTAATAACGATCCAATTAAACCTGGCCCATAAGTAATTGCGATGGCATCCATATCCTCTAATTTCATTTTAGCTTTTTCTAGGCATTCTTCTATTACTAAAGTTATATTTTTGACATGTTCTCTACTCGCTATCTCTGGTACTACTCCTCCATAATGCTTATGAATTGAAATCTGTGAGGATACTACAGTCGAGATTTCTTCTTTACCATTTTTTACGATGGAACAGCTTGTCTCATCGCAACTACTTTCAATTCCGAATATATATATATCTTTCATTTGCTCACCTCTTTCTCCATTAAAACAGCATCGATTCCTTGATAATAGCCTTTTCTAATTGCTACTTCGACAAATCCTTTTTTTTTGTATAAGTGTATTGCGTTTCTGTTATTTATTTTTACTTCTAGGGTTATACTGTTAACTTTATTTCGAGTACAATCTTTTATCATGTACTCTATTAGTTTACTTCCAATATGATGATTTTGATAGCTTTCTATCACATTTATATTTATTAATTCTGCTCTTTCATATATAATATCATAATTAATAAAAGCTACTATTCTATCGTCAATTTTATATGTAAAATATTTCGTAAACGAATTGTCTACTTTTCTTTTTTTAACACTATCTTTACTAAATACTTGGGGAAATCTTTTTTCTAATTCTACTATATCTTTTTCTGCTAATTCTTGAATCATATTGTCTCTATTGCTTGTTTTTCTTCTGCTTCTGTTAGTTTTAAGTAGACTGGATTTACTAAGTGGGCATTTTGCGGTTCTTTGTCTTGATAATGATTGATAATCTTCTCAAAGTTTGGGACATATTCTTCTTTATTCTCAATTTCGATGTTATCATTGGTTATTACACTAAAATTTCCAGGTAAATTGTCTAGGATACATTTTAGTGTTTCTAATTTTATATATTGTTCTTTTAGAATACTATTGTTTTCACTGTCATAAATTCCTGTAAAGACATATCCTCTTCTGGCATCTATCATTGGAACTTTATATATTGACTGGCTCTTAGACGATAGGGCCATAGCTTGAAGCGAATTGATGGTTGTGATTTCTTTTTGAAAACTATAGGCATATGTTTTCGCAATGGTTACTCCAATTCTAATTCCCGTAAATGAACCTGGTCCATTGACTACTATAATTTTATCTATATCATTGGGCTGATACTGCTTTTTATCTAACAAATCTTTTATTTTAGGTAAAGTAAAAACAGACAAATCTTTATCTAATCTCTCTTGGATTTCGCCTGTTATTTCTTTATTATTTGAGATTGCACAATATAGATAAGGTGAAGTTGTATCTATATAAAGAATTTTCATAATACAGCCTCACATAAATCTTCGT
Organism: bacterium; assembly: GCA_029007685.1. Lineage (GTDB taxonomy): Bacteria > Bacillota_I > Bacilli_A > RF39 > UBA660 > Alloscybalousia. Next base: position 18,467 of record JAQXIG010000051.1, read on the forward strand.
ACTGTTTTCCTATTGGGGTCAATATAAAGATTCTAGTATCTTCTGCTTCTTCTGATATTTTTATTTTTATTTCTAATCGTTCTTCTGGTAAATACTCTGGAATCATATCAGCCCACTCTATAATCACAATTCCATTTTTATGGTAGTATTCTTCTATTCCTAACTCTTCTACTTTACCATCTAATCGATAAACATCCATGTGATATAAATCCATTTCACCAGAAGTATATTCTTTAATAATGTTGAATGTTGGAGATGTCACTGACTCTTCTATTCCTAATGATCCTGCAAAGCCTTTGGTAAAGATGGTTTTTCCGCTACCTAAATCCCCTTTTAGACAAATCACCATATTCGGAAATTTTTCTGATTCGATATTTTGTGCTAATTCAACGGTATCTTTTTCACTTCTACTTGTAAATTTATATGTCATTTTTTATCACCTAATTCATTATAGCAAAAAAAAAATAGATTATTCAACCTATTTTTTATCTTTTGAATCTTTAATGTTTGCGTGATGAAATCATTTCTTCTTCTGTTGTAATATGGATATTCGAATCGTCTTCTACTTTTTCAGATGATTTTTGTGGCTTTGATTTTCATATTTTGACGAAATTTTCTTTCTTTCTCTAAGAATGATCATGTAAGTTTTTTTGATTTTGGTTCGTGTCGGCTATTTTGAAACATCTATTTCTTCAGAAAAACTAGTCTTCTTGATCATTCTTTTTCCATGATATTTTTCTTTTTATTCTTTTGGTGATAAATATTCTGCTAGAAGTTTGATCATTTTAGGATCTTCTACGGTTGAAATTATGATTTTACCATCTACTTGTTTTTCTTCTAGTAATCTAAATTCATCAGTTACATCTTCTTCATCATCGGTTATTTTTACTGCAAAGTAGAAATTATTTCCTTTATAGTAGGCTTGGTTTAAAACAAGATATTTGTGACCATTTTTTAAATTTAGAATTTTATTGATTCTATTTTCCATTTGTTTCTCCTATTCTATCTTGAAATTCCAGATTTTTGATTTGTATTTTCTTCTCCAATTGTGATAAAACCTATTCTGTGTTTCTCATTTTCTACAGCTACACTTACTCGACCACCATTTTCTACGATACTGGCAGCTTCTTCCATATCTATTTTTATTAGTTGATCGTTTTCGATCTTGTATATTGTCCCTAATTCAGCATTTTCGAATGCATTCATATATAGCTTATCAGCTCCTACTGCATTTTGTTCATAAATGGCATCATAGGCTGATGTATAAATATTCTCTTCTTTGTTTATGATATTGTCTATTGCTTGCTGATATTCTTGTTCAAATTGATATGTTGGTAATTCTATATCTTCTTTTCTCTCTATGACTTCTTGGTTAAATGATATTTTCGCTGTTGAATCTATCTCTTCTGTTATCTGATCTAGGTGCTCTACATATCCATTATCTGTAGTTTGTGTAATGAAAATATTCTGATTTTTAGGTGGAGTTTTAGTCGGGCTTTTGGTTCCTCCAAAAATCGATGTAACTGTGATTACACCTCCGACGATCATGGCTAATACAGCGCCGCCTTTTAAGGGGTGTTTTTTTAAATAATCAAATATTGCTTTCCCTTTTTTCGCTACTAGTTGTTTGGCTTTTGACACTAATGATCTTTTTGGGGTAGTAACTGCTCGTAGTTCTGATTTTTCTATTATTTGCCCATTTGATAAGATCTGAGCACCGCTTTCTAATACTCCTGGCAAAGCATTGAGATTGTTATTCAATGGTACATGATTTGGAGATGATAGTGGTTCTTTCAATAATTCAATTTCTTTCGTATCGAGGACTTCAATTTTACTATTTGATAATACGCGACTTTCATTTTCTAATACCTCTGATAGAGCAGAATTATGATGAACTTGTTCCATTACTTTTTTATTCGCTATTTCATCCATATAGGACTGTTTTAATGTTTCTATTGACTCTAGTTCTTTTAACTTTTCTTTTTTCTTAAGTAATTCTTTTAAATCATCTAATTTTTTATTTGTATCTATTAGTTGAGGAGCCGTTCCATCTTCTAGCATATTAGCAATGGTTTGAGCTTGATTTATTAAGTTTTTTCTTTCTTCTTTTAGTTGCTCGATTTTGATTAAATCTAATTCTATTTCTTGTGTAATTTCTTGTTTCAATTTTTCTAGTTTGGCATTATAAGAAGATAGCTCTTGATTTATTCTGGTCATATTACTTTTATTTTGATTAAATAATTCTGTTAATACTTTTTGTACTTCTATACTGGAATGACTTTCTTCTGACCCCCATGTTAGTAAGATTTGCTTTTCTTCTTGATAATTTTTTAATTGCTCAGTTAAGATTACTATATAGTTAGCTAAGAATTGATATTCTTCTTCTCGCTTATTTATTCGATCTTGTAATTCTATGATTTTATCATCTTTTCTTGTTATTTCTTGTTCTATATTCTCTTTTTCTTCTCTTTTTAGGGATACTTTGTTTTCATCAATATAATTTGGAATGTTGTCAATTTTAGTTTTTAATTGATCCATTTCGTATTTCAATCTTGCCTTTTGTGGTTTATAAAATTCAATGATTGGATTTATCAGTTGATCTAATTTCTCTCCAATCGCTTCTTGTCGGCTATTACTATTTATGAGTTCTCTTATTTCTTGGGCTATCAATTCAGGATTTTTGGTTAAAATAATTTCTTCTTTTTTCAACTCTTTTATTTTTTCTTTTATGGTGGTAATTTCTTCTGGTGTAGGAAGTTTGTAAGTTTCCAGTTCTTTAATTTCAGCGTTGATCCCTTGTTTTTGATACTCTGTTTTTTGTATTTCTATGGATAATAGTGAAAGTTCATATAATTGTTGGAACATAGCGTAGTCTCTTTCTTCCAATATTTTACGATCCATATTATCGATTGTATCTTTCATTCTTGCTACAATATCTTCCTGCGTTTCGATTAAACTTTTTATGTCAGATAGTTTTAAACTTCTTCTTTCTTTATCAATTTGAATGGCTTTTCTTTTTATATCTTCATTTGCTACAAATAAGTTTTTGATTTGTTGATACATTACTAAGCGATTTTGTAATTTGATTAATTCTTCTTCATTTTCAGGTTGTTCTTTCTCATATTTTTTTAAGTCAGATGCATGTGTTAAATATAATTGGCTAAACTCTTCTAAGACTTTTTTTCCTGTTAGCTCTTTCTTCTTTTGTAACTGATTACTTTTCTGATTCAATTTTTGTCTTTCTTTTTGTTTTTGTGTTATTGAGTTTAGTATTAATTCATCAAAGCTAGCATTATATTTTACTTCACTATTAGTAATATTTTCAATTAAAGATATTGTGTTAGCATATCTTATACGATCGTTTTCGATTTTGATTAACTGCTCATTTAAGATCATTATTTTTTTGTCTATTTCAGTTAATTTTTGCTCATATTGATTCCAACCTTCAGTCATTACTTGATGACATATTGTTACAATTTTATCTAAAGTGTCTGGACTCGTTTTAGTGGTTTTTTCTAATTTTTTTTGTTTTAATACTTCTCGACATTTTTCTGAGATAAAACAGTTATACTTTTTTAATTCTTTTAAATTTTTGATACAATTAGTAATTGCTTCTATATTTTCTAGTGGATTATTTTCTACTATTAATCTTATATCCATAGAATCATCATAACCTATCAAGGTAGCCTGTGCAAAAATTTCTTCTATAATGTGTTTTCCATTTGATAAAATAATTGTTTTTTGAGGATCATTTATGTATTTTGTTAATTTTTCCATTGCCGATCCTAAGGCGCTATAAGTAGCACAATTATTCAGTTCTTTCATAATGTTATTTATCTTTTGCTCTTCTTTTGTGGTGTATTTTTTCTTTGGTGATTCTGGAGATGCTGATGCATCTTGGATTTTCATATTTATTTTTTCTAAGAATAATTGTATCTTTTTACTGTTTAAAGTTTGTTCTAATTCCTGATTGTAATTATCCATATCTTTTTTTAAGTTTCTTGATAGCATCCCGAAATGTAGTAAATCCAAATACATAGTATGAACGATATTGTGTTCTAAATAATGATTTTTGTTATATTCTTCCTCTGTTAAACATCCGATATATTCATTAATTCCATCGTATTTTACCAAGAATTCTTCTTCTTGATTGTAACCATTTTTTTCTAAAATACTGAGAATCGTATTCATGAGTCCTTCTGTTTTCATTTGGTTGACAATTGGCAGTACATTACTATTATATTCTTCTGTTTTTTCCTTTAATTCTTCTGCATTTATTCTCAATTCTTGACGGATATAGGGAAATATTATTTCTAAATTCGAATTTATCTCCTCTATAGATAAGTTTAAAAATTGGGGATCTTCTATACGTTTGTAAGCATTTACTATTCTATTGTGTTCGTCATCTTTTTTTTGATTAGAAGTTCTTTGTTCAAAATTGTAGTTTTGCTGCGCTAATTCATTTAAAATTAAATCTATGGGACTTTTTAATGTTTTATCTATATCTATAATTCCACTATTTATTTCATAATCATTTATATATGGAGTTAATTTTTCTAACCATTTCTTTACTTCTTTAGGATTGGAAAAATCGCATTTATATGCACTAGCGATAATCTTAGAAGCTTCTCTTATTATTGTTTTATGATCTTTGATAGAATTTATTAATTTTCTATACGATGCATCATCTCTTTTGCGTGCAATATAAAGATCTAAAACACCTTTTTGATCCAATTCATTTAGAATTTCTATTCTTTCTTTACATATTTTCTCATACTCCAACTGTTTTTTTTCTAAGATTTTTACAGATTCAAGAAAACTTAAATTTTCCTCAAGTCTTTTCTGCTTTTCAATGTTATTAGTCGTGTTTGGATTCATATTCTAGCCTCCTATAGTCAATATAATTGTATCAAAATGAGAGATCTAATTCAATAAAAATATGGCAATCGCTAAAAAAACAAAGTCAAAACTATTGACCAGAATCAATGGTAGCAGTAACCTCAAAAATTAACTTTTCTATCTTTTTAAAATTCAACATATATCTTGTTCACTTTCTTTGTTATGACCTTTAGAAAAACTTTTATCTTGTTTTGCTAAATTAGATGCAATTTTTCTTGGCGTTACCAAATTTCAGATGAAATTTTTTCTCTATTTTTAAAATGATCCTCATCCAGTATCACATCCAATCTCTTATTAATTTTTCAAAATCATCTATACCGATTTTATAGTCAATAATATATATCCGTGACTTTTATTTCCCACATGTCATTATTTGAACCTTTACATACGCTAAGACTTTAACACTATTTATTTTTTATTTCACTGGTTTTACGTTAAAAAAATCTCTCATTTCATCACGACCTTGATCTTTTTTATTTTCTTCTATATATTATGCTATCATTACTATGCAAATTATTAGACTTGGTAAATTGTTTCTTATATCTGTATTTAATTCTTTCTGTTTTACTTTCAAAACATACGGCCCTTTTTTATCAACTATTTTATTTGCATATCTTCTAGAGTTGCTGTTGCATCTATTGCTACATATATCCCTTCAGTATCTACTAATTCAGAAATCTTACAATTATTTTATTGGACTTATTATCAACTTTTACTTGATCAATTGATAAACTGATTTCATCAATTAGTGTTGAATTTATATAGGAAATCTTACTCTTATCTATTTTATCAATTGTACCTCGTCCTTCCTTCCCATGTATTCTGACATTTTTGCCGTGTACATTTGATCTAGCCTCTTTTATTCATTACATCAAAATTTCTATAAATCTCTTCGAATCAATTCTATCAGAAATATTAGAAAAGTAATCATGCGATGTGGTCATCATTTTTAGTCCTAATGGTTCTGTAAAATATTCTTCCTTTAATTTCATAAAATCATTAATCTTAGTAAAATCTCTAAAGCCACATATAATACTATAGATAGTCATTATTAAAATATTTATTCATTTATATTTCCTACCTTACAATAAAAAAGACAAAAAAAAAGATTTTAGTGAATTAACTAAAATCAACAAAACAAAATAAAAAAATCCTTGGCGACGACCTATTTTTGCATTCACTATCGTCGGCGCTGAAGAGCTTAACTTCTGTGTTCGAGATGGGAA
>JAQXIG010000052.1 GCA_029007685.1 bacterium
GTCTAATTTAGAATCTCTTGACAAAGAAACATGAGAATATTCATCCCCTGCATATCGATTCCAAAATTTCATAGCAGCACGAGCACGTATCATCTTACCTGGCACTGTATCTGTATAGCTTGCCACAATATAAATGTTTTGATCCACGACATTTCCCCCTTATACTTCTTCTTTTCGTGTCTATATCACTCAAAATTTCCGTTATTATAACATATTTGGTAATATTTGTAAACAAAAACTAATCCCCTAAAATTTTTAATCCAACATCATTCAATTGACTACAATCCACATTACTAGGACATTCACTCATTAAACATGACGCACTCGCTGTTTTTGGAAACGCAATCACATCACGAATATTATCAGTATTAGTAAGCAACATTGTTAAACGATCAAGTCCTAATGCTAATCCTCCATGTGGAGGGGTACCATATTTTAAAGCTTCTACAAAATACCCAAATTTACCTTTTATTTGTTCTTCTGTTAATTCTAAAGCTTTAAACATTTTTTCCTGTACTTCTTCATTATGAATACGTATACTTCCACCACCCGCTTCATAACCATTAATTACAATATCATAAGCCTTAGAATAACAGTTAGCTTTATCATCCAATAATTTATCAATATCTTCATCTTTAGGCGCTGTAAACGGATGATGACAAGCCATAAAACGATTTTCTTCATTACTCCATTCAAATGAAGGAAAATCAATTACCCATAATAATTTATAATCATTTTTAGTAATTAAGGCTAAATCATGAGCCAATTTACACCTTAAAGCCCCAAGAGCCGTTTTTACAATCAAATAGGAATCAGCCACAAATAATACTAAATCATTTTTTTATAAGCTAAGTTTTTCTTTCAAAGCGTTTATTTCTTCGGCAGTTAATAGCTTTACAATACTTCCTGATATTTCATCATCTATCTTAATCCAAGCTAGACCACTAGCTTTATAAGTTTTTACAAAATCAACTAATTTATCGATTTCTTTACGTGAATAGCAATCAGCTTTATCTTTTACTATTAAACAGTTAATAATACCATTATTGTCTAAAACATTTTTAAACACCGTAAAATTAGTATCTTTAAACACTTCACTTACATCATTAATTTTCATATCAAACCTTAAATCAGGTTTATCGCTACCATAATAATTAATAGCATCATCATATTTCATTTTCATAAGCGGAAGCTTAATATCGATTCCTTTGATATCTTTAAATACTTTTTGAATTAATCTTTCAGTAGTATCCATTACATCATCTTCTTCAACAAAACTCATTTCTAAATCAACTTGTGTAAATTCAGGTTGGCGATCAGCTCTTAAATCTTCATCTCTAAAACACTTAGCAATTTGATAATACTTTTCCATTCCAGCAACCATTAATAATTGTTTGAAAAGTTGTGGTGATTGAGGAAGTGCATAAAATTTACCTTTATTAACACGAGATGGTACTAAATAATCCCTTGCTCCTTCTGGGGTAGATTTACACAAAATTGGCGTTTCTACTTCAACAAAACCTTCATCGTAGAAAAAGTTACGAATTGAATGCATTATTTTACTACGAGTAATCAATTTCTCTCTTACATTTTCCCGTCTTAAATCTAAATAACGATATTTAAGCCTAGTATCTTCTAATGCTGTAGTATCCTCACTAATTTCAAAAGGTAAATCATGAGCTATACTTTCTATTTTTAAAGTATCAACAATAACTTCTATCTCACCGGTTGGCATTTTAGTATTTTTACTTTCACGCTCCACTATCTTTCCAACTATACTAATAACGGATTCTGTCTTTAAGTTGCTAGCGATTCCATAATCCTTATGATCTGGTCTTACTACAAGTTGAATAATACCACTTCTATCTCTTAAATCAATAAAAATTAATCCACCAAGATTTCTTTTTTTAGCAACCCAACCAGATAACTCTACTACTTGTCCCACTTGTTGAATATTAAAACTGCCATTATGGTACTTTTTCATATCATCAATTCATTCCTTTCGCAGACTCTTGTTCCATAGATTTCTCCTTTTCATATCTTCTTAACAATTCCTGAAAATTTTCAAAAGCCTCTAATCCTTTTTCTAAACACGCCGCATCCTCATAACTTAACATTCCAACAGAATTAGGACTACCCAAAAAAGAATTTTGATAACTATCATGACTCATAACATCTTGATTACTACCAATAAACTCTTGTGGAAATGAAATAAAACGAATCTGACCTGGCATATCTACCTTCTCGCATATCAAGTGGACTTTTCCATCTTGGACAGTCCCAACAGCCATCTCCTCAACTGGTAAAAACATACTACTAGAACTAAACATCAAATAATTATCAACCCCTTGATTCGAATAATGTACTCCCATCAACATATCACCACTTAAAAAACTACACCCCGCCAAAGAAAAATAATCAATTTCTCCACGATCACAACAATCAGAAGTAGTATAAAAGAAATTTTGTAAATCTTTTACAAATAATTTAGATTCAAAAAGAATCGAACCTCCATTTTGCACACGATTGATCGCATCAAATACTTTACTATTCATCATGACCATCACCTCCATAACATTCACAATCATCACCACAATGACATTGAATTAATTGTTCATCTAAATAATACATCAAATAATCAATTTCCACCAATTCTTCTTGTTTCGTACGATTATTTTTAATTTTAACTTGGTCATTCTTCAAATCCTCATCACTTAAAATAATAAGAAATTGACTATGAAGCCGATCTGCCTGTTTAAATTGTGATTTCAATCCTCTACCTGTATATTCTGTTTCTACTTTAAACCCATTCATTCGTAACTCCTGAACCAAAGTAGCGGCATACTCTTTTTCAGTATCAGAAACATACATCACAAAAGCATCCATTCCTTCATCAATAGGTAACAAAATATTTTCTTTTTCAATCGCCAACATCAAACGTCCTAATCCACTTGCAAAACCAACTCCAGGCACGTCTGGTCCACCTAGTGCTTTTACCAAACCATTGTACCTTCCTCCACCGCCTAAAACATTTTGACTACCAACGCCATCTACTATCGCTTC
>JAQXIG010000053.1 GCA_029007685.1 bacterium
GCTGGAAGTTATACCATCGAATGTAGTATTACAAATGGGGTAGGAATCACTAAAACCATTCATGATACGATTCAAGTATTAGCATTAGGAGATGTCACCGCTTTTGATTATACTGGTAGTGTACAAACATTTACAGTTCCAGAAGATGGTTACTATCAGATTGAGCTTTGGGGAGCCAGCGGTGGAAAGAACCTAGATAGTGGTGGATACACTGGAAGTTATGTAAAACAAGGAGGAAGTGGTGCTTATACCAAAGGTTTAGTATCTTTACAAGTTGGTCAAACTATTTATATTTATGTTGGTGGAGCAGGAAATAATGGTGTCAAGTCTACTGTAGTAGCTGGAGGTTATAATGGTGGAGGATTGGGAAACCATGATAATACAGATGATGAAGCGGCTGGAAGTGGTGGTGGAGCTACTGATATTCGTTTCGTATCTGGAGAGTGGAATGATTTTGCATCATTGAAATCTAGAATTATGGTAGCTGCTGGAGGAGGAGGAGCTGCCTATAATGGAGAAGGTGGATCAGCTGGTGGATTCACAGGATATGCTACTACTTATAGTCAAGGAGGAAGTCAAACGAGTGGTTACCAATTTGGAGTAGGACAAGATGGAGTATACACCAATACTAATGTTGATGTTGCTGGAGGAGGTTCTGGTTACTATGGAGGAGAAGCAAATTCTTCTGGCAAAGCTAGTACTTATAAGGCATCTGGAGCTGGAGGTAGTAGTTTTATTTCAGGACATACAGGATGTGATGCAATTTCTGAAGCTTCGACTGTAGATAATATTGTTCATACGGGACAATCTGTTCATTATAGTGGTTTCTCCTTTATAGATACTGTAATGATAGATGGAGCTGGTTATCAATGGACAGATGTAGTAGGAACTACTGTGATTGGGCAACCTACCCATGATGGCACTAGTACCCAAACTGGTAACATCGGTAATGGTTATGCTAAGATTACTGCATTGGAAATCATACAATAATGAAATGCGGATGAGGGTAGAGAGAATGTATCTTTCTACTTTTTTCTTTGGTACCATCCTTTTTGTTAGGAATATATTAAGATAGGATGGTGTAATTTATGAATAAAACTTTAGATAGTTTACAAGTAGGACAGAGTGCCATTATAGTTAAACTAGAAAATCAAGGAAGCATTCGAAGGCGACTGTTGGATATGGGAATGACACCGGGGACGATGATTCAGTGCGTTCTAGTTAGTCCGTTTTTAGATCCAGTTGCTTATAAAATTCGCAATGCAGTGGTAGCTTTAAGAAGGGATGATAGTAAACAGATTATAGTAGAGGTGATGGATGAATGAAAAAACTTGTGTTAGCAGGAAATCCTAATGTGGGAAAGAGTACAGTTTTTAATGCGTTAACAGGTATGAGACAACATACAGGTAATTGGCCAGGTAAGACAGTTGGCAATGCGATTGGTAATTTTAGTTATCAAGGCCATAATTATATTTTATATGATTTACCCGGTACTTATTCCTTGATTTCCCATTCGAAAGAAGAAACGGTAGCACGTGATTTTATCTGTTATCAGGAAAAAGATTTGGTGATTGTGGTTTGCGACAGTTTATGTCTAGAAAGAAATCTTAATTTAGTGTTGCAGATTTTAGAGATTACTGATCAAGTGATTATCTGTGTTAATTTGATGGATGAAGCAAAAAAGAAACATGTGAAGATCAATTTGAAAAAATTAGAAAAGAAATTAGGAGTTCCAGTAGTAGGAACTAGTGCTCGTAGTAAGAAAGGTTTAAAGGAATTAGTAACATTAATTGATCAGAATGCTAATTTAAATTTTCACCCAACTAAAGTACATTATGGTAAAGTGATAGAAGAGAAAATTGAACTTTTAGAACAAGAATTTTTGAATTATGATCTTCAGGGGCTAAGTCCAAGATGGTTAGCCCTTAAGATTTTAGAGCGAGATGAAAAAATCTATGAAGATATTTGTCAATTTTTAGGATATTCACTTCTTGATGATGATAACATTATGATGATTGTGAAAAAGTTTGCAGAGGAAATGGAAGCATCAGAACTTAAAGATTATATTGTTTCGCAGATTATGAAAAAGGCAGAAGAGATTGTGGACAATGTAGTAATTTATCCTGAAGAGAAAGATTTAGAAAGAGAGAAAATAGATCGTTTTCTTACTAATAAATGGACGGGAATTCCAGTTATGATTTTACTTTTTATGTTGGTGTTTTGGATTACGATTACAGGTGCTAATTATCCATCTTCTTTACTCTATGATTTATTCTTTTCTTTGACCGAACCTCTTCGTCAATTTTGTGGATTTTTACATTTTCCAACTTTCTTGACTACTATGTTAGTGGATGGAGCATACGGCACATTAGCTTGGGTTGTATCAGTGATGTTACCACCGATGGCAATCTTCTTTCCCTTATTTACGATATTAGAAGATTTTGGATATTTACCACGGATGGCTTTTAATTTGGATCGTTGTTTTCAAAAGTGTTGTGCTTGTGGAAAGCAAGCTTTAACGATGTGCATGGGATTTGGATGTAATGCAGTAGGGATTACAGGATGCAGAATTATCGATTCACCACGAGAGAGATTAGTTGCTATTTTGACGAATAATTTTGTGCCATGTAATGGTAGGTTTCCCACTATTATAGCGTTTATTTCGATGTTTTTAGTAGGATTTCAAACTCAAAGTGGGGCTTCTTTTTTCGAAGTATTATTATTAATTGGTTTTGTCTTACTTGGTATTTTTATGACCTTTCTTGTTTCTTATTTGTTATCTAAAACTATTTTAAGGGGAAAACCCTCTTCGTTCACCTTAGAGTTACCACCTTATCGAAAACCACAATTTATGAGGGTGATTATTAGAAGTGTTTTTGATAAAACATTACATGTTTTAGGAAGAGCAGTGGTAGTGGCAATTCCAGCAGGAATTGTGATTTGGTTACTCGCTAACATTCAATTAGGTGATCATAGTTTGTTACGTTATCTTAGTGATTTTTTGGATCCTTTTGGCAAACTAATTGGTTTAGATGGAGTGATTGTAACTTCATTTCTACTTGGTTTTCCAGCCAATGAAATTGTTCTTCCAATTATGATTATGAGCTATATGTCTTTAGGAAATATGGTGGAATTTCAATCATTAGCAGAGCTGAAGATGTTACTAGTTGATAATGGTTGGACGACATTGACAGCTATTAATGCGATTACCATCTGTTTAATGCATTTTCCTTGTTCGACAACTTGTCTAACGATTCGTAAAGAAACTGGTAGTTGGAAATGGGTAGGGTTAGCTATTTTAATCCCAACCGTTTGTGGAATTTTGATTTGTCTGTTGAATACAATTTTGTTTCATCTATTTTTTTAGAAAACGATTATGATGTCTTTGACCTTTAGTTTATATGCTAGAGGTTTCTTTTTAGAATGATTTTTACACAATTTTACTTTGATCCTATTTACTCTATAGTCGAATTTATGGTACAATAAAAATTGCGATATAGAGGTGATATTAGTGAAAAAATATAGAAATAGTATTTTTCTAGCAATGATAGTACTAGTATTAGTATTAGTAGGAATTTCTAATGTATATAGTTTAGATACACAAAAAGACTTCGTATATTTATCCGATATTTCTTATATTAAAGATAAGTCGTTTGCAAGTGGAAATCGCAAAATTAGACTGGATGAAAATATGGATAGTCAATTAATTACGCTAAATATAAATGGAACAGAAGAAAAATTTATAAAAGGTATCACAGCATGGGCTACTTCAGAAATTGTCTACGATATAAGTAGTTATGACTATGATTATTTTACTGCATACATTGGAGTAGATGCCAGTGAAAAAAGTGACTACTTCAATACAGGAGTAAAGTTCTATATTTATAAATCAGAGGATGGTGTAAATTGGGGAAATCCTGTAGAAACTAGTAACAAGTTCACTGCTAGCACACCTGCAAAATTTATCAAAATAGATATTAAGGATACAAAATTTCTAAAGTTAGTGGCAGATGACAACAGTAATGATTGGTGGGCTGATTGGAATGATGAAGCTGTTTATGCCAATGCTAAATTAATCAAAAAAGATTATATTGAAGATAACAGCAAAGTCGATTTTATTAAAACGGTGGAAGAATATGATCAAATTATTCAAACAAATTATGCTTCTAATCAAGAAATCTCTGGAGAATATGAATTAACGTTACTCAAAAGAGAATTTGTTAAAAATGTAGGTTATAGTACATTACAAGCGTTTGTTAAAATTAATAATGAATATAAAGATATTGTTTATTGGTTGATGAATGATGTGGAAAATCTTCGTCTTTATACGATGGGTGGAACTCCCGATGGTAGTTATATTAACGCACTGAGAGTATTGTCTGATTTATATAATACTTATAAAGATGATTTAAGTATAGAAGATACTACAACTTACGGAATAAAGTTAAAAGATTTATACAAGAAAATGATGTTTTCTTTATCACTTACTCATTCTACTAATGTAGCCTTATGGGTGACAGGAACAAGTGGTAATGCAAATGGTGTAAATGATTCTAATGCTATTAATCGTTATAATATATTTAAAGAATTGCATAGTTCTCAGTTATTAGATAATCATGTGTTTGAATCATTAGAAATTGAAGAAATGCGATTTGTTATGAATAATATTATTGATGATGAGTCAATTAAATGGCTAAATGCTTTATCTAGAAAGAAAAATGATAGAAATCCATATTCGTATCTTCAGTATAAATTTGGCTATGATTATTCAAAAAGTGATTATTATGATGCCAACCAATTTTCACGATGGGATAATAAATATAATTTAACTCAATATAATATTTCCTATCTACAAGGTTATCCAAAATTATGGGTTGTTTTTGAAGAAGGTGGCGTATGTGGTGCCATTTCAAAAACTGGTTCTAATTTGAATGGTGTAAACGGTATTCCATCTAGTGTTGTAGGGCAACCTGGTCATGCAGCTTATATATATTATAGTTTAAATGATAAAGGAGAAGGAGTATGGAACTTATATAACGATGTCTCTGGTTGGGCTAAATCAGGTAGAACAGAAAAACTTGGAATTAGAATGCCTAATGGATGGGGAATTGGTAGTTATGCAAGTGGATATCCTGTAACTTATATTCTATTAGCTCAAGCTAATTTAAATGATTTTGAAAACTATCAAAAATCAGAGGAAATTCTTTTATTGGCCAATACATATAAAACTAATCAAGAGGAGTTATATAAAATATATAGACAGGCCTTAACTGTAGAGCCACTTAATTTTGACGCTTGGTTAGGATTAGTGAATTTATATTCTGTAGATAATACTAAAGTGGATAATGATTATATTAAATTAACAAAAGAAATTGTAGATACATTAAAATTTTATCCATTACCTATGTATGATTTATTAAGAATTATAGAACCTAAATTAACTAGTAGCGAAGCGATTCTTGAATTTACAATACTAAGAAAAAACGCCTTAACAGAAGGAACTACTGTTACTTCTAATCAAAGTATACAAGAGACAGCTGTTAAGCAAGTAGCAAACTATTTACTTGGCAATACCGATTCTGAAATAGCTACTTTCTCATTTGATGGAGAAAATGCTGGAATTATTAAACTTTCAGAAAATAAATTTGGAACTAACGGTGTTGCTTGGGAATATAGTTTAGATGGTAAATCAACATGGATTAGTGCTAAAAGTCATAATCATAAATTAACAGAATCTGAAATACGTAGTATTGATGTTGAAAATGATATTAGTATACATATTGTTGGAACAGATTATAGTAATACGAATATTTATACGATTGATATTACAAAAGCAACTTTACCTTCATCAATTTATGCCAATGATTACGAAAACAAAGTCATTGGAGCTACAGATATAATGGAGTGGAGATTTAATGAAAATGATAAATGGACATTATTTGGAGAAAATCTTCCGGACTTAAGCGGTACCAAGACCATAATGGTACGTGTGGGAAACACTGGAACGGTATTACATAGTGATAGTACTACCTTCTCCTTTACTAAGGAAATAATTGATGATACTAATAAATATATTTCTATAGATAGATTAACTATTGACGATGTTTCCACTGAAGAGTCTAATAGAGGGGAACGAGCATCAAATGCTATTGATGGTAATATGAATACGATTTGGCATACATTATGGAATGGTAGTGACACCGAAAAATATATAACTATAAAACTACAGGAAAAAACTCATATCTCAGGTGTTGAATATTACCCAAGACAGGATGGCGTGAATAATGGTAAAGTATTAAATGCTAAAATTTTAGTTAGCCAAGATGGTCAGGATTGGAAAGAAGTGGTATCTTCCACCAATTGGGATACTAGTAAAACTGCCAAAGTAGCAACTTTTGACGAAGAAGTATTAGCTCAATATGTAAAAATAGTAGGAGTGAATACTAGTGGTAACTATATGTCGGCTGCTATGATTAATTTATATGAAGATACTACAAAACAAGTTATAGTACCAGAAACTCCAACACCAACACCAACACCAAGTCCAAGCCCAAGTCCGACTCCAACTCCGACTCCAACTCCAACTCCGACTCCGACTCCGACTCCAACTCCGACTCCGGGTCTTAGTGAGCCCAGTTCAACACCTACTGTCACACCAGCACCAAGTCCTACTCCTAGTATGACCCCAGATCCTACTACAAAACCTACAGAAACTTCGAAATTGAATGTAGCTCAAAACACTACGAAAAATTCTTCTTCTACTCATTCTCTTTATGTTGAACAGGAAACAGTAGAACAAGAAAACACGGAAGAGAATACAACTGATGATGAAATTGATTCTATAAAAACAACAGAAGTATTAGATGATAATCAGATTGGAACGGATTATGATTCTAATCAAGATCACAAGGAGAAACAACAAGAAATCATATCTACAGAAAAAGTAGAGGAAAAGAATGAAAATTCAATGCCTATGTTGGGAGCAATCATATTCTTAACTGCGTCAACTATAGGAATTGGTACAGTGATGATTCTACGATCTAAACATTAAATTTATTGATTAAACTAACACTCATGTTTTATGAGTGTTTTTTGACATGTTTCTCGATTCTTTTTAATTTTTTCCTACTAATCGACAAAATTCTTGTCCTTTTCATTTTATCTTATATATAGGTGATGAATATGAAAATAAATTTTTTAATTTCCATTCTTTCGGCAATTCTGCTTGGTTATTTATGTGCCACATACATTTTTAATGAATATCGTGATACGGATTTAGTATTTCAAGAAAATGAGACAATTTATTTCTTACAGTATGGTGTTTATACCAATCCAGAGCTTCCAGACATCCCAGTCTCTAAATATTTGAAGGTGGAGGAAGAGGGAAAGTATTATGTCTATGTCGGTATGACTACTAGCCAAAAAAATGCAAAAAAAGTGCAAGATCTTTATCAGAAAAAAGGAATTGAATTATATGTAAAACAAGATTATGTAACGAATCCAGAATTTATTACAGAACTTTCCCAATATGATATTTTGTTAGATAGTACAAAAACAGAAGATGAAGTAAATTCGGTCTTATCAACAGTGCTAGCTTCTTATGAGGAAGCCGTGCTTAAAAAGTAGGTGATAGTATGAAAATGAAGGATATACCAGTTAGTGATCGTCCAAGAGAGAGATTCGTTCAGTATGGTGCTAGTTCCTTATCGAATGAAGAGTTATTAGCTATTATATTGAAAACAGGGAGTAAGAAAAAATCGGCAAAAGAAGTTGCTTTGGATCTTTTGAAAATGGCAGAAGGAGTAGAAAAATTGGCAGAAGTTTCTAAAGAACAATTGATGACATTAGAGGGAATTGGACTTACAAAAGCAATAGAAATTCTAAGTGCGATTGAACTTGGAAAACGAATTTATACTCATCCTAGAGATTATCATAAATTGCGGTTTTTGAATGCAGAGCAAATTTATGATACTACTAAGCACTTATTTTTAGGACAAAAACAGGAGTGTTTTTATTGCTTTTATTTGGATTCAAAGAATGAAATATTAGAAAGGAAACTGTTGTTTATGGGAACGATTAATCGTAGTTTAGTTCATCCACGTGAAATCTTTAAATATGCATATTTATCTAGCGCATCTTCTATTGTTTGTATACATAATCATCCAAGTGGGGATGTTGCTCCAAGCAGGGAGGATATTCGATTAACAAACGCATTAGTAGAAATTGGAAGAATAAATTCCATTCCAGTTATCGATCATATTATTGTGGGACGTGATACTTATTATAGCTTTTATGAAAATGGAAATATTATAGATTTGTAGGTGATAAAATGGCAATATATCGAAAAAAGAGACGGACTCTAAAGAAATTTTTCATGGTCTTGATCGTTATTATTTTTTTGATCGGTTTAGTTTTTTTTCAACGAGAAAATGTTTTGATGATGTCTACTTTATTTCAAGATGTAGGTAGTGAAATAAATAAACTGTTTTTACCTAAGAAAATTGATTATACCAATATTACATCTTTGCAGGAACAAGCGCTAGAAGCAGAAAACGAAGAGCTTAAGAAGTTATTGTCTCTAAAAACAACAATTTCTTCTTCAGAATTGGTGTTTGGATTGATTACTAGTCGTCATGTTGATTATTGGTTTGATACAGTGATTATCGATAAAGGACAAAAAGATGGAGTAAATGTTGATATGGTCGCGATTAATGATCAAGGATTGGTTGGGAAAGTAGTAGCATCTTATCCTCACTCTAGTAAAGTACAATTACTTAGTGCAAATGATCCAAATAATAAGATTGCAGTTGATATCGTAGGAAAAGAGAATACTTATAAAGGAATTATTAGTGGGTATGATTTTTCTAAAAATTATATTTTGGTTACTAGTATTCGTAGTACTAGCAACATTCAAGTGGGAGATACCGTTATGACCAACGGTGTAGGAGCATTGTTTCCTAGTCAGATTGCAGTCGGCACTGTAGAGGAAATATTAACTGATGATTTGGGAGTGAGCAAAGTATTAGGGGTCTCTTCTGCTGTTGACTTTGAAAATGTTCGCTATTTAGCTATTTTAGGAAAGGAGAATCAGCCATGATTTTATTACTACTTTCTTTTTTCTTGGATTCGTATTTATCTAATTTTATTCCAGCTATTTACTGTAGTTTTTATCTAGCTTTTTTAACTGTGTTGTTTTATCGATATTCCTTTCGAGTATTTTTCAAACAAGGACTTTTATTTACGATTTTAGGATGTTTGCTGTTTGGACATTCTGTTTTTGTTAGAATAATTACTTTTTTAATTGTTTCTTATATTTTAACTTTCTTTAAAAAACGCTATTCGTTTCATTTAGGTACTTATTTAATGGCTGTTTTATCTATTTATCTTTGCTCCTATTTCCTTATCTATTTTATGAGTTTATTTGTATTAGACATCCATTTTACTTATTTTGTTTATCAATTCTTATATGGAATTGCTACTGCGATGATCATTTCTGTAGGTTTATTTGGGATTTTTGGCATAAAAAAACTTGTTTGATAATATGAATTATTAGGTGATACTTGATGGAATATAAATCAGTAGAACGTTATTTACAGAAAAAGAATCAAACTACTAGTGATAAGTCTCACTTTCGTTCTTTTGTGTTAGGTCTAATCCATAAAAGTTTATTATCAGGACTTATTTTTATTTCTACTTTATGTATGATCAAGGTCTATCCAGATACGAAAGAGGTTATTTATAAAAAGGTATTTCAAGAACAGATTTCTTTTGCGAGAATTAATCAGTGGTATGAGAAAAATTTTGGTTCTTTAATTCCAGTAGATTCTTTTTTTGTGCATAATACCCAAGCGGTATTTCAAGAACAATTAGTCTATCATGCAAAAGAGTCTTATCAAGATGGAGTAAAACTTACTGTAGATAATAATTATTTGGTGCCAGTCTTGGAAAGTGGAATTGTGGTCTTTGTTGGGAATAAAGATCACTATGGTCCCACCGTGATTATTCAGCAAGTAGATGGAGTGGATTTATGGTATGTGAATGTGAAATATGATTCTGCTAAGTTATATGATTATGTAGAGAAGGGGAGCTTACTAGGAGAAACATTAGATACCAATCTTTACTTATATTATCAGAAATCAGGAGAGTTTTTAGATTATCAAAAGTATTTGCCGTAAAATTCAATTTCATCCCCTTTTTTATTTCTTTTTGGGTGTGGCAGCGTTGACTGGGCATTTTCGGGTTATGCTCCTTTTTATGATTATTATTTTAGTTCATGAGTTAGGTCATTTTGTAACGGCCTTTTTGTTGGGATGGAAGATTCAGAAAATTATATTGTATCCTTATGGAGGATGTTCTTATTTTGATGAAGATATTAATGTTTCACTAAAAGAAGAATTTCTGGTGTTAGTCATGGGACCTGCCATACAGATTTTATTTATCCTTTTCTTACAGTATGTAGTTTCTCCTCCAACTTATGTTTTACTGAAACGGTATAGTTATTATCTTTTAATGTTTAATCTTTTACCTATTTATCCATTGGATGGTGGAAAAATACTAGGATTAGTTTTGGCATTATTTGTATCCTATTATCGTAGTTTACAGATTACGATTTATTTTAGTTTTGTATTTTTTCTCTGTCTTTTGTTTTTCAGTAGTTTATTTTTCTATTCTTTTACTTGGATCTTAATTTTAGTTTTATTGTTGTTTTCTTTATGGAAGGAGATGAATCAAGTTTCCTTTTATTATCAGAAGTTTTTGCTAGAACGTTATTTTCATTGCTATTCTTTTCCCCGATATAAGATGGTGAATCATCATTATCAGATGATGAGAGATACTTATCATTTGGTTGGTGAATTGGACGAAAAGAAGTATTTGGAAAGGTTATTTAGAGGATAACTTCTTGTTGTCTAATTTTGTATAGTTGCTTGACTCTATTCTTTTTTTGTTTATACAATTAATGTATAAGCAATAGATGATAGGGGGAAATCAGGTTGTTTCATGTAGAGGAGAAAAAGAATATCGGGATTACGATTTTACTTTTAGCTATCCTTTTAGGGGGATTTTTATTTAGTAAGGGTTGGGACGATAAAGAATATTTGAAAGATTT
>JAQXIG010000054.1 GCA_029007685.1 bacterium
GTAACTACTAATCATGAAGAAAATATCAAGAAAGCACTTGCCAAGAAGTTAAGAATTGATGAAAAACAAATTAATAATTTTTCTATTAAGAAACAATCATTAGATGCTAGAAAGAAAGAAGAAATTTTTTATGTATATGAAGTAGATGTTTCCTTACACAATGAAAAAGATATTTTAAAAAAGAATCATAGTAATGATATTCAAGTTTCTCCAAATGAAGAATATATCTTTCAAGTAACTGGTACTAAAAAAATGAAAAATAGGCCAGTGATTGTTGGAAGTGGTCCAGCAGGTTTAATTTGTGCTTATTTATTAGCGGAACATGGTTATCAACCGTTTATTATAGAACGTGGAGAAAAGGTAGAGGCGAGAATTAAAACGGTAAAAGAGTTTTGGGAAACAGGAAAGTTAAATCCAGAATCTAATGTTCAATTTGGAGAAGGAGGGGCTGGTACCTTTTCGGATGGTAAACTAAATACTTTAGTAAATGATAAGAATTATCGTGGTAAAAAAACATTTGAAATCTTTGTAGAATGTGGAGCGCCAAAAGAAATTTTATACAGTTATAAACCGCATATTGGGACGGATATTTTAATAGATGTTATTAGGAACATGAGAAAAAAAATTATTGCGATGGGTGGAGAGTTTTTATATAGCACTTGTCTTACCGATTTAGTGATTGAAAATGATACATTAAAAGAAATTGAAGTCAATCATCGTGAAAAAATTCCATGTGATTGTCTCGTGTTAGCAATCGGCCACAGTAGTCGCGATACTTTTCAAATGTTGCTAAAAAATCAAGTTAATATGGAAGCAAAACCATTTGCGGTCGGAGTTAGAGTGCAACATTCTCAGGATATGATTAATGAAAGTCAATATGGAAATAAATATAAAGATTTACTTGGTAGTGCTAATTATAAACTTACTTATAAAGCATCCAATGGTAGAGGAGTTTACTCTTTTTGTATGTGTCCTGGTGGCTATGTAGTCAATGCTTCTAGTGAAGAAAATAGACTGGCTATTAATGGTATGAGTTATCATAATCGCGATAGTAAGAATGCTAACAGTGCCATTATTGTGACTGTTTTTCCAAGAGACTTTGGAGCAAATCCCCTAGATGGAGTAGAGTATCAAAAAAGATTAGAAGAAAAAGCATATAAGATAGGAAATGGTAAAATTCCAGTCCAACTACTAAAAGATTTTAAGGAAAATAAAAATTCTACTTCATTTGGTAAAGTAGAACCAATTATGAAAGGAAACTATCAGTTTTCCAATTTGAATGATTTGCTCCCTAATGAAATGAATGACTCTCTAAAAGAAGCTTTTCCATATTTTGGTAAGAAGATTCATGGCTTTGATGATGAAGATACTATTCTAGCAGGAATAGAAAGTAGAACTTCTTCTCCTGTTAGAATCATTCGAAATGATAGTCTTGAAGCGAATATCGAAGGTATTTATCCTTGTGGGGAAGGAGCAGGTTATGCCGGTGGAATTACTTCGGCTAGTATAGATGGAATCAAAGTGTTTGAAGCAATTGCTGGTAAGTTTAACGGATCGGCATTCGAGGAAAAAGAAGGATAAAAATTCTTCTTTTTCCTTTATGTTGAGCTCTATCTCTTACTAATATACCGGTATAAAACTTTGTTGATCAGGGTTAATATGAAATAACTCTTTTTTAATGTAACTTAGTAGTATCAGTGCGATATTTTTGATAAAAATTAATATTATTTCCTTTCTTTTTCATCGAAATTAGTAGTATGTTGGTTTTAAATATGATATACTTATAAACAATAGGATAGTAGGGATGTGTAGTATATGTTAAAACAAAAGTTTCTTAAAGTTTGGGTGCTCATAATCCTAGGATGTTGCGTGCCTTTTTTTAAAGTACAAGCTAGTGATAATATTTATGAATTTTCTTACACTGGTGATTACCAAATTTTCACAGTTCCTAAAACAGGGGTTTATAAAATAGAACTATGGGGAGCTGCCGGTGGGAAAAATATGGTAAACGGTGCTTACACAGGTTCTTATGTATTTGCTGGAGGATTGGGAGCTTATACTAGTGGAGAAATTTTATTGAATGAAGGAACAAAGTTGTATGTTTATGTAGGTGGAATTGGACAAAATGCATTAAATGCTAAAGATACACCTGGAGGATATAATGGTGGTGGAAATGGTACTCATGACCATGGTGATAATGAATCATCAGCTGGAGGTGGTGGAGCTACCGATATTCGTTTAACAGCAGGAGTTTGGAATGATTTAGATTCATTGAAAAGCCGTATTATGGTCGCTGGTGGAGGTGGTGGTGCATCTTATGGCCAAGCAGGTGGTTATGGTGGTGCATTAACAGGTGGGAATACACCTTATTCATCTGGAGGAACACAAACTACTGGATATCAGTTTGGAATTGGTGAAAATGGTATTTTCCAAGATACTCAAGTTGATGTAGCTGGTGGAGGTGGTGGATACTTTGGAGGTGAAGCTAATTCATCAGGTATAGCAAACACTTATTTAGCTGCTGGAGCTGGAGGAAGTAGTTTTGTATCAGGAGGTGTTGGTTGTATTGCGATTCATCCAACTTCTACTCAAAATAAAATAGTATTTACGGCTGGAAGTATTCACTATAGTCATTATAAATTTGATAATATCGTGATGAAAGCTGGTAATGAGGAAATGCCTACTTTTGACGGAACTGCTACGATGACTGGAAATGCTAGCGATGGTTACGCCCAAATTACTTTTGTGCGTACGGTGCCACTGTTATATGATTTAGAAGTAGAAAATGCTCAACTTATACAAGAAGTCACGGAAGGTAACTTTACTTATGATGTGGTGATACCTAGTGAGACCTTTACTACTAATATCAATTATTTAGCTACTGTTCATGACTTGTTGGTACTAGGTGTGGAAAACGTCACTTTAAAACAGAATACCCCACATTATATTAGTTTAACTGATTATAAAACAGGAGAAGTTGTTGTTTACACATTGAATCCTAGATTGGAAAAACCGAGTGCAGAAAGTATTCAATTTGCTGAGATTCCATTTGAATTTAAAAAATCTCAATATCAATATAGTGATTTAGAAGTAGACTACAGTATCTCTACAATTACACCAATAGTTGTAGTAAATTCAGATAAAAGCTATCAACTATTGAGTAGTACTGCACTTTCCGTAGGAAATAATATTTTTAAAATTGAAGTGAGTGATCAAAATGGTCAAAAAGTAGTTTATCAATTTACGATTACTCGTCTACCTTTTGAAAATGCTGTTAGTGAGTTTCCTTTTACTGGTAGTTATCAAGAATGGACGGCACCGCTTGATGGATACTATAGTATGGAGCTATGGGGAGCAGCTGGTGGTCGCGGTAGAACCAATTATACCTTAAACAAATTTG
>JAQXIG010000055.1 GCA_029007685.1 bacterium
AAAATGCTTTGCAACATTCATTAGAGGTTGCTCATTTAGCAGGCGTATTAGCAGGTGAATTAGGAGAGAATGTAGCTCTTGCGAAAAGGGCAGGATTATTTCATGATATTGGAAAAGCTATTGACCATGAGATAGAAGGAAGTCATATTGAGATTGGAGTAGATTTAGCTAAGAAATTTGGGGAATCTGAGACTGTTATTAATGCGATTGCTTCGCATCATGGTGACACGGAAGCTACTAGTGTGATTTCTGTCTTAGTTGCGATTGCTGATAGCTTGTCAGCGTCACGTCCAGGAGCTAGAAATGATTCGGTCGAACATTACATTAAACGTTTGGAACAGTTGGAGGCGATTGGGAATGATGTTCCTGGTGTTGAAAAGACATTTGCGGTTCAGGCTGGAAGAGAACTTCGGGTAGTTGTAAAACCGGATGAAGTAGATGATTTGACTTCTCATAAAATTGCGAGAGATATTAAAGAAAGGATTGAAAATACTATGCAATATCCAGGTACAATTAAGATTACGGTTATTCGTGAAATCAGAGCTCAAGAAGAGGCAAGATAGCTTCTTTTTTTTAACTACTTTTTTAATTATCTCGTGTTATGTTGGTGATATAGTTTCCCACTCGATTTTTGTATCTATCCCATATTTTTCATCAAATTCATGTGCCATTTTTTTGCAATTTTTTCATTCTTATCATGTATATCTAGCTTCTATTATAAGAAAGTTATATTCATTATTTGTCATTGTCTTACTATTATATTATTCATAACTTTTTTTTGATTTTTATATTTCATTTATAATTTAGTTTGTATCATCCTTTTTCTATACTTTTTTAGATGTTTGTGTTATAGTTATAGTAGAGAATGGAAGGGTGATTTCATGTATAATGAAGAGCAGTCTTTAAGAAAGATTTCTAATACTCGAAAGAAACATGTGGTAATTACAATTATGATTATTAGTTTTTTACTTATGATTGTATTAGGGGTTGGACTTTATTTTTATATTGATTCCAGACCATTGATTAAAATACCTATTGTCACTTTTTCTAATCAAAATTGGACTACAGATAATGTTATTTTGACGGTTACAAATGATCCACAAAATGTACAAGCTTATTCTTTTGATGGTGGTGTTACATGGGGAGATAGTAATACTTATACAGTTTCTGAAAATGGTAATATTACTGTTCAATTATTAGATATTAAAGGGAAAACTAGTAAGAAAGTAGTAGTGTCTGTTCAAAATATTGATCGTGAGGCTCCAACTATGTTTTTTGAAAATACAACTACTGTACAACTAGGAAATCCTTTTTCTGTTCGGACAGGAGTTCAAGTTTCAGATAAAAGTTCAGGATTAAATGGTGATTATACGGTGACACCTAGTGTAGTTGATACTTCCATTGAGGGAGAATATATTCTAACTTATTCTGCTTTTGATAAGGCCGGGAACTTTGTTGAAAAAAATCGTACTATTATAGTGAGAGATGTCAAGGGAAGAACTTACTATCGTTATCGTGAGGGAAAGATTCATACTTATCAGTGTGAACCTTACTTGTGTAATTGTGTTACCTCTTCTTCTGCTTTAGAGACGGGAAGTTGTCCTACTGGATATCGTATGAGTGATTCGATGCAATGTTGTCAGACATGTCATAAAACTTGTTCTGATGTTATTTGGGGAGAATGGAGTGAGTGGCAACAAGAAAAAGTTACTGCGACTTCTACCCGAGAAGTAGAGATGATGATTAAAGAAAGTTAATGGAGTGATATTATGCATAATCAGTTTGGAGATCATGTTGAAGAAATAGAGACAGTAAAGCAAAAAAAGAAACGCAAACAGAAGTATTTTCTTTTGATTACTTTAGGGGTTTTGTTCGTTATTATTGTGACAATTTTGATTATTGTTTTGTCTAAGACTATGGGCTCTAATCAGATTTTTTTACCGAAAGTTACTATTTCACAGCAGGAATGGACTAATCAATCTGTTGTACTTACGGTAACCCATCCTACTGAGAGACTTATTTCTTATTCTTTTGATGGTGGTAACACTTGGCAGATGGAAAATAGCTATGTAGTAAAAGAAAATGCCAGTATTGTAGTATTAGTAAAAAATGAAAAAGAAAAGCTTAGTAAGGCTACTACTGTTCATATTACTAATATTGATTTAGAAGGTCCTAGTGTTAATTTTACTGATCCACTTTATATTCAAAAAGGTGATGCTTTTAATCCTAAAACAGGTTTGGTAGTATCGGATTTGGAGTCTGGAGTTTTAGAAGTTATTGTGGAGCCAGCTACGATTGATACGTCAATTGATCAACAGTATATCCTTTTGTATACGGTAAAAGATAATGTTGGTAATGTTACTGTCAAGGAGCGTAATGTTATTGTTCGTAATTTGATTTTGAAAACATATTATCGCTCTCGTTCTATTAAGACGGAACGATACCAGTGTGATACTGGTACATGTAAACGAGAAGTGTATGGTGAATGGGGTGAATGGACTTTAGAGAGACTAGAACCAAGTGAAAAATTACAAGTAGAAACTAAAATTGAATAAATTGTACATTGAGGAAAATTTTGGTTCAGTAATATCTTTTTTAGAAATGTAATGTTTCATTGTGAATAATTTTCAAAATTGAGATAAGTTAAAAAGATTCTAAAAATTTGGAAAAAATAAACAGGTAAATGACCTGTTTATTTTTTTATGTCAGTGATTACTGGCATAATGATAGGTCTTCTACCTGTTAATTTTTCTATATTTATAATTAGTTCTGTGATAATTTTTGACTTTAATTCATTAATGGTATCTTTGCTATTTTTTAAGCGATCTATGATTGTTTTTTCAGCAATTTCTTCAATTTGTTTGATTAATTGTTCGTTTTCATTTACTAGGATAAAACCACGTGTTGTAATATTGGGTTTAATCAGTAATTTTCTTTTTTCCATATTAATATTGGCTATTACTACTAAAATACCATCATTTGCCATTAATTTACGATCTTTAATTACGACACTGCCAATTTCTCCAATTCGATTTCCATCGACGTAAATATCTTCTCCAGATACGGTTTCTTTTGATTTGGTGATGACATGATTTTTAATTTCTAGGATATTACCATTTTCTAATACGAAAGTATTTTCTTTGGGAATACCACATTCTATAGCAATGTTAGCATGTTTTTTTAGCATTCGGTAATCTCCATGAAATGGCATTATGTATTTTGGCATCAAAAGACGAATCATTAATTTTAATTCTTCTTCATTGGCATGTCCAGATGTATGAATTTCGTTTAGTGAGGTATTGGTGAATACTTTTACCCCTTTTAGATATAATTTATTGATGGTTCTGGCGATACTTAAAGCATTACCTGGAATTGGCGATGATGAGAAGATTACAATATCTTCTGGCCTTAATGAAATTTGGCGATGAGTACCATCTGCTATTCTGGATAGAGCGGCTAGGGGTTCTCCTTGAGATCCTGTGCAAAGAATGGTTACTTCGTGTGGTTTTAAGCGGTTTGCTTCTTCGGCTGTGATTAGTAATTCTTTGTGATCGATATAGCCACCTTTGATAGAAATTTGAATGTTATTCTCCATACTTCTGCCAAAGATGCATATTTTACGATTGTGTTTATAGCATGTTTCAAAGATATGCTTTAAGCGGTAAATATTGGAAGCGAAGGTAGCAATGATAATTCTGTTGTGCGAAAAGCGATCAAAAATGTCATTTAGGACATTGTCCACTTTGGATTCGCTAATTGACATTCCTTCATTTAAGGCGTTTGTAGAATCACTAATTAACAAATCTACTCCTTTTTTTCCAAGATAAGCCATTTTGTGTAAATCGGCCATTGGTCCAATTGGGGTTAAATCGAATTTAAAGTCTCCAGTAGTGACGACACTACCATCTGGTGTTTTTAGGTAAATACCATGGGAATCTGGTATTGAGTGGGTTGTTTTAAAAAATTCAATTTCAATGTTTTTAAACTTTAATACGGTTTCATCATTATAGCTATATAAATAGTCATAACGAATATTACGATCTTCTAATTTTAAAGAAATTAATTCTTTTGCTTGATTTGGTGCATAAATCGCTGGTATATTTACTGTTTGAAGTAAAAATGGTATTGCACCAATGTGATCTTCATGACCGTGTGTAATGATTAAGGCTTTGATTTTTTCTTGATTTTGTTTTAAAAAAGTATAATCAGGTAAGACATAGTCTATTCCTAATAGTTCTCCCTCTGGAAAACAAATTCCCGCATCAATAATAATAATTTCATCCTCATGCATTAAACAATACATGTTTTTCCCAACTTCACCTAGACCACCTAAAACAATCACTTTTGTTTTAGTGTTTGGTTTCATTTATTTTTCTCCTTTCATGAGTTCATTTTTCGATAAGAACTAATCGTTTTACATTATACTATTTTTTTTTATTTTTGTCTATAGTTGATGTTTTTCATTTTTATTTTCTTGCTAATTACTTTGTTTTTATTTTATAAAAATGTTTGTTAGAACATTTTTAAGATTTATTTTTATTGTTCACTTTTATTTATTATTAAAAAAGTGAATATGTGCTTGTTGTTTCACAAATTCACTTTTTATTTATTGTGGTTGGTTATTTGCATTTGCTTTTGCGTTTGTTAAGTAGTTTTCATATTGTGTTTTTAAGTTTTTATCTTGGATATTGATTTTATATTCTTTTCTTAATTTTTCTAATGCTATGATTTGAAGAGATGTATCTTTTGATAATTTGTCTTGTGCAATTTCATCAATAATATCATCTTTTACTACTTTTAGTTCTGGTTTATCTTTTTGGTTTACTTTTAGGATGATGTGATATCCATAAGTAGTTTTTATTGGTTCTGTTGTATATTTTCCTACTTCCAGATTTTTGGCAGCTTTTTCAAATTCTTTTGTCATGGTTCCATGTGTAAATTCATCTAATAAACCGCCTTTCGAAGCACTTGCTTCATCATCAGAATTGTCTTTGGCTAATTGTTCAAAACTTTCTCCGTTTTTTAATTTGGTGATGATTTCTTTGGCTGTCTTTAAGGCTTCTTCTTCTTTTGCAGTTTGTTCTTCTGGGGTCATATCGGTGGTTGTTTTTGGTTTGATTAAAATATGTCTAGCTGTGATGTCTCCAAATATTTCTTCTTTGTAGAATTTCTCAATTTCATCTTCGGTTACACTTTTTTTTGCATAGTCTTCGACTGCTAAATTTCTTTTGTATTGTAGTTTTAGATATTCTTTTAATTCCTCCATGGTTTGAATTCCCCAGGCAGATCTTGTTTGTTGAAGTAGGGATGCTTCATTTCCAAATTGTGCAATCCAAGCTGTAATTTGTGCTTCGATATTTTCTTTTTGCTCGTCGCTATCTTTATATTCTTTGTTTAAAATTTCAGTATCTACCATATCTAATAATACACTTAAAGCGTATTTATCTTTCATTTTTTCATATAGTGAATCAATTGAGATATCTGTATTTTTTAAAGTGACAGCCGCATCTTGGCCATTTTCTAATTTTGGTACTTTTCCACAACCGGTCACACACACTAATACTATTAGTATACTTATTAGTAACTTTTTCATTTTGTTATCCTCCTAAACACTTAATATCATAACAAATTCACTTATAAAATACAATAAATTATTAAAAAATCCATGAATGTCTAGAACCTTTTTAATTTAAAACCATAGAATACATTGAGCAATCAAAAAAAAGGAGGAATTTATTTATGGGTAATTACGTATCAAGTTCCGCTATTGTGTTAGTATTATTTATTTTATTAGTAATTATTCTTGGTGCATGGATCTAAGGCAAAGGGGGTGTAGTTATGTCTTGCCAACAAAATCAACCAGTTTGTGAGAATACAAGAAGTGGTGGAAGTGGATTTGTTATTATTATTGTATTATATATTTTAATTGCTATTATTCTTAGTTCTTGGAATTATTAATAACTCAAAACAGGACTGTGTTCCTGTTTTTTTTCTATAAAGAAGTTTTTTTTACAATTACAATATAGAAAAATGCTATGAAAGAAAGTACCATAGCATGACAAAAAGAACTAAAGACTATTTTAGATTTTCAATAGGAACCATAGTAGCATTACAGTAAGGACATTCCATTTTAGGGATGTCTTTCTTTTTAGTCTGTAATTTCTTGTAGTATTTCGTTTGGATCTTTTAATTGATTTTGATTGGTCGATATAGTTAATTGGTCTGATTGATATCTTGGGATTAGGTGAACATGAAAATGTTTTACTTCTTGACCATGACCATTATTTTGACAAATGGTAAGTCCTTCTATGTTCAATTTTTCTGTTAATTTTTTTTTGATGATTTTTATCGTTTGTAGATAATGAAGAGTTAGTTCTTCATCTATTTCATCGATAGTTACGATATGTTTTTTTGGAATCATTAAGCAGTGACCATTAGTATTGGGATTAATATCTAAAAATACTTTTATTTTTTCATCTTCATAAATTGTTTTACTTGGAATACTGCCTTCTATGATTTTACAAAATAAGCAATTCATCTTTTTCATCTCCTGAAATTAGTATAGCATAATTAGGTAATGTAGAAAAATAAAAAATGCCAAAAGGCATTTTCAGGTGAACACAGCGAGTATTCATTATTATATTGATTCTAACTAGTTGTTTTTATACAATTTTGATACTATTTTTGATTTTGTAAGTTATAAATATAGAGATCTTTATATAATAAATCCCAGGTGCTGGTTGATTTTCCGACGCTTTGGGGATTGTCTTTATTTTCTGATGAGGCTTGTAAAATAGCTTCTACTAAACGAGGGCCTAGATCTTCCCAAGCTTGAAAAGGATTGACTCCCCATATGTATTGGTTATTACTTTTGTCGAATTCGACTAAGGCTCTAAAGGCACCAACTAATGGGTATAGTAAACCTTTGGGAACTACGTAATCTAATGGTTTATTTGAAAATGTGGATAGATTGTTACATTCACCATAGTTTGCGTAGTTTTTAGAACCGTATTTTTTACGACTTTTTTTTGCCATGTCTGGTAAAGTTCGTTCCACTAAGTCCCATATTCTAAAAATAGTAGGAATGATTCCTTTCATCTTTTTAATTTCGTTTTCTCTTACTTGTCTTTTCTTTTCGACGCTTGTGTCTTTTCCTAGACCCATGTCTAAAAATCTTTTTAAACTAGCTTCTTTTCCAGTATAAGATTGAATTGGGTGGGCGCCACCTGGTTTATAAAGAGTTGGATTAAACATATTTAAAATAGCAATGATTTCTCTACCATCAATGATATTTTTTTTGATATTTTCTTCGTCGTGATGTTCGTTTTGTTTGAACGAGATCCGATTTAAATAGTAATTACCTTCGATTTCTTGATTTTTTAATATTTCTTTTAAACTTTCAAAGGTTTTATTTAATTCTTCAATTGACATGGTGTCTACTGGTGTTGAAGTGTTTCTAGCTTCTGCTAATAATACGGTTGAGTCAATTCCTGTTATCACTTCAAATTCTACATATTGTTTAAAGTATTGGGTTGGATTTTGTATAATGTATTTGTTGTTTTCGATGATGATTCTTAAAGTATGTCCTCCGTCGATGTTGCCATGACAATTGTGATTAGAAAAGATCATGGTTGCCTTTTGGGTTTTATTGTCGTAGGTTATATCTTCTGCTGAGATTAGAATTCCTCGATTCCACAGGTGAAATGAACAATTATCTTCGTTTAAGGAATTTTTAATTTGTTTGGCTACTTCTGTAGTGAGACGTTGTTCACGAGGGTTAGTGTCCATCCAATTCATCAGTTCAGATGGAACATCCTTTACTTCGACATAGAAACGATATTTTGGTCTTTTTAATCCTTCAAAAGGTTCCTCTAATTTTTTGAAAGATTTGACTGGGAATGTAAATTTTTCCATTATTTTTCCTCCTTTTCATAAAAAAAATACATTCCTGCTAAAGCAAAAAAATGTATGAAAGTACTAAACATATTTTATTTTTTTGTGATTAAGTTTGTTTATTCCTTTTCTACATCTGTTTTAGCAGATAGTAAAATGTTCGCTACATCTTAACAAAGTGTTTTTAGATGAGCTTGGAATCTAATTCCAGTTTTAAATTATCAGCTTTTCTTTCATTTGTCAATAAAATTTGTAGTTTTACGCGAAAACTACATTTTTTTTTCAATTTTTATGGTATACTATTTTCGCATTCTACATATTAGGCGTAGAATGCTAGAACAGTAGGTGATTTTCATGAATTTATGTATTCAAAATATAGAAGTAGTTTCAAAAGATCATAGAAAAATACTAGATCAATTTAGTTTAGATATTGGATCTGGGGAAGTGCATGTTATTATGGGACCTAATGGTACTGGAAAGAGCACTTTGTCGAAAGTTATTATGGGAAGTCATGATTATTCGGTAGTTTCTGGTGATATTTTATATAATGACGAATCTATTTTAGATAAAGATATTGATGAGCGAA
>JAQXIG010000056.1 GCA_029007685.1 bacterium
TGTTTACAATATAGTAACAATATTTCAAATTAAAAATGACAAAGCGTAACCTAGAATTTCTAGATTACGCTTTTTTGTTACTTGATTCAAAATTATAGTTGTTTTAATGTAGGCCACTTTGTATCTTTTTCTGAAAATGTAAGCTTATCTAAACCGCCAACTTCTTCGATAGGCCAGTTTATGGCAAGCTCAGGGTCATTCCAGATAAGACCACCTTCATCACCAGGTTGATAGAACTTATTCACTTTGTAACAAAATTTTGCTTCATCTGATAAAACTAAAAAACCATGGGCAAAATTCTCCGGAATAAAGAACTGAAGATCATTATCTTCTGTAAGTAAAACTCCATAAGCCTTTCCATAAGTAGGAGAGCCTTTTCTTAAGTCAACTGCTACATCATAAACGGCACCTTTGGTAACTCTAACAAGCTTAGCCTGAGAATACTCACCATTTTGGAAGTGCAAACCTCTAATAACGCCTTTTTTTGAAAAAGATTCATTGTCTTGAACAAAAGTACAATCAATACCAATCTCTTCAAAATCTCTTTGACTGTAGGTCTCCATGAAGTAACCTCTTGAGTCCTCATGTCTTGTTGGTTTTACAACCTTTAAACCATCAATTCCTGTGTCTCCTATTACTTTTACTTGTCCCATAATTTATAGCCTCCTTTTTTAAAATTGCTATACAAATTATTTATATAGCATATTATTGTTAACATATATACTATAGCACAAAATCGCACTTAATTCAATTATTTTAACAAAATATATAAACTTATCTGACATCTTATTAGAATTTATAACCAGTAATTATATTATCAATATGAAGAAAAACAAGTTCTTTTATTAAAGTGACTTGTTTTTTTTATATTTTTTTTGTATTATATAAAAAGAAAAGGAGTGATAGAATGTTAGATTTTGAAGAAAATAGAAGACATCTACAAAACTTACAATCAAAACTAAAAGAATTGGGTGAATCTCTTTGACATTTTAAATTTAAAAGAAAAATTAAAAGTATTGGAAGAAAAAACAAACAATGCAGACTTTTGGCAAGATACACAGAATAGTAGTAAAGTTTTAAAAGAAATAAATCAAATAAAAAGTAAAATAGAATTTTATAGAAAAATAGAAAATGATTTAAATAATATTATAGAAATGAATTATCTAGTAGAACAAGAAAAAGAAGAGAGTTTAGAAGAAGAACTAAAAAAGTCAACAAAGCAAATAGAAAAAGAAATAGAAAAACTAGAAATAGATACATTACTTTCTGGAAAATATGATAGCAATAATGCAATTCTAACTATTCACCCAGGAGCAGGTGGAACAGAAAGTTGTGATTGGGCTCAAATGCTTTATAGAATGTATACAAGATGGGCTATGGATAATGGATATAATGTAAAAGAGTTAGATTATTTAGATGGGGAAGAAGCAGGCCTAAAAAGTGTTACTTTTTTAATTGAGGGAAGTTATGCATATGGCTATTTAAAAGGAGAAATGGGAGTACATAGACTAGTTAGAATATCACCTTTTGATAGTGGTGGAAGAAGACATACATCATTTGCTTCTTTAGAAGTATTACCAGAAATAACAGAAGATATAGAAATAGATATAAATCCTGATGATTTAAGAGTAGATACATATCGTGCATCAGGTGCAGGCGGACAACACGTTAATAAAACATCATCAGCTGTACGTATTACTCATATTCCAACAAATATTGTAGTTTCTTGTCAGTCTGAACGTTCACAAATACAAAATAGAGAAACAGCTATGAAAATGCTAAAATCTAAATTACTAGATTTAAAAGAAAAAGAGCATAAAGACAAAATAGAAGATTTAAAAGGAAAACAAATGGAAATAGCATGGGGAAGTCAAATTCGTTCATACGTTTTCTGTCCATATACTATGGTAAAAGACCATAGAACAAATTATGAGGTAGGAAATATACAAGCTGTTATGGATGGAGATTTAAATGGTGTTCAAAAAGATATAGCATGGGGAAGTCAAATAAGGTCTTATGTATTCTGCCCATATACAATGGTAAAAGACCATAGAACAAATTATGAGGTTGGAAATGTTCAGGCTGTAATGGATGGAGATATTGATAACTTTATGGAAATCTATTTAAAACAAAAAAACATTGAAAAGTTCAAATAAATATGGTATACTACTTAT
>JAQXIG010000057.1 GCA_029007685.1 bacterium
AATATTTTTTTAAGAAATTATTAAAACTTTCTTCTAATATTTGATTAAAATGTGATATTATATTCATAGGAAAAACCTCCGTTATTTTATGTTTATCAAATTTATTATAACAAAGGTTTTTCTTTTTTTATGTCTTACCCCAAATAATTTTACACTATCGTAACTAAAAAAGAATTTACATTATAAAAGCTATATGCTATAATGGACACATAATAGGAGGGAAGAAAATGCAAGGTTCAGAACAACAAAATGTAAACAATGGAGGTTTTCAACAACCAGTTCAACCACAAGTACAACCTCAACAACCCGTACAACCTCAGCAAAATATATACGGAGGAAATTACGAAAATCAAAACAAGAAAAAGAAAAAAAGTACAATTAGAAGAGTCTTTAACGTTATTTATTATATACTGTTCACTATAATTGTTTTGGAAGCAATAATCGGTATTATTAACATGAAAAGACTAAATGATGGACAAGAACCAATTTTATACATCAACAGTAAAAAAGAAGAAACAACCAACAAGGTGACAACTTCGTATAATCTAGGACTATATAAAATCATCAAAACAGATACAGAGAAAGACACTAGAATTGTCCTAAAACCATTCTTTATAAAAGATTAGAGAAACGATTGGCAAATGTTGCTTTGTCAATCGTTTTTTCAAGCATCAATCATCAAAAAAGATAGCTTTTTATAAATTGATATGCTACAGTAAGAAAAATGTTGATGATCCAAATGAAAATAGAATTTGATTTTAATAAAACACTATTAAATAAGTAGGAAATGATCTTTGGTCATTCGTACTCAGAATGGAACACTCATCAAAAACACGAATTTTTAACAGCGTTAGTAAAAACACAAATATCACAATTAGATACTTATGTAGATTCATTGACCATAATCAATCCATTCGAACAAAGAATAGAAGAACTAAAGAAAATAGATGTTGAAATAGTATATCGAGGGGATTTTATATATCCAAACAGCAATATAGCTGCTCATGATGTCATCATGTGCAACCAAAAAACAGGAATGCTTTACTATACAACCTCATTTCAAGAAACAATGAAAATCAGCCCATCAACCGAGGCAAAGAATAGTTATTTATATTTCCAACAAGCGAATCAAACAGACCCAATTCCAAAAGAAGTGGAACAAATATTAAAACGTGACTCAACAATCCATTTTGCAGATGGTTCTAAATATCACTTGTTTAGTAATATTCAACCTAAGGAAATTTTACTACTTTTAAATTATTGTAAAGGTAAAGTTCCTTGGATCACCCATGAATATCTAAGCATCGTAAACGAAGGGGATTGTTTTAATCCTAGCGGTGAATTCAAAGGATTAATCTATCAAGAAAAATTGCTGCACTACCAGAATTTATTCAAAC
This sequence comes from bacterium, assembly GCA_029007685.1. Taxonomy (GTDB): domain Bacteria; phylum Bacillota_I; class Bacilli_A; order RF39; family UBA660; genus Alloscybalousia. Next base: position 1,398 of record JAQXIG010000057.1, read on the forward strand.
CATGATAGGGTCAACCCCCTAAAAACAATAAAACTCAAATCCAAAACATAAAAAAGTACATGCCAAATCATGTGCTTTTACTATAAAATAAAAAGAATGACTAGTGTAACTATAATACACAAAGTCATTTACTAAAACCTAATTCATTCTTTTTTACTAAAGTCGTCTTTTTTCGCAATGACACATTATACTAGCGACCTCAAAAAATTAAAAATCTTGTATATAATATTATTTCTTATGTTTAATAGATTTTACATCAAATTTTATGTGACTGCTTTAAATAACTAAAAAACTTGAATAAAGAAATATTACATAAAATAAATCACAATACTTGCAGCAAAAGATCCTATCATCAATAAAACTAAAAAAAACGCTATTATTTTTGTCATCTTTTTATTCATATCAAACACCTCACTAAATATTATAATAAAAAAATAGTAAAAAGTAAAATACTTAGTCTTTTTTTTAATCGTCTTAATATACTTAACTAGGTGATCATATGAAAAAAACAATGCTTCTAAAAAAAGACAAGCTTTCTAGCCAAAAACAAAAATATCTCTTTCTAATTACTATCATGATATTAGGTTTTACTTTTAGTTTTATTTTTTTTGCATTAATCGCAAAAGAAGATAAGACGATACTGCAAAATGAAATCAATCTATTTTTTCAAAATGTTAAAACCAATCAATTAAATACTACGAATTCTTTAATCAATAGTTTATCATCTAATTTACTATCGATATCTCTCGTTTGGTTATTAGGAATTTCTATTATTGGATTACCCTTTATAATCTTTTTTCTATTTTTCAAATCCTTCATACTTGGTTTTTCTATAATATCAATCCTCGCAAATTATGGACTAAAAGGCATTCTATTAATAATTCCTTATCTTTTTCCTCACCAAATCATTTATTTAATAATATGGTTATTACTTAGTTTCTACGCTAGCTCATTCTCCATCAAACTTTTTAAAATACTGTTTTTAAAGAAAAATCTAAATCTACAAGAACACTTTATAAAATATTTAAAAATTGCTAGTTTATGCTTAGTAACAAGTATCATCTGTTCCTTATTTGAAGTATATATTAGCCCAAAACTAATAAGTTTATTTATTTTTTAACAAATCTGCGTTATAATAACATCAGGTGAAAAGTATGAAAAAAGTAGTGATTGGAATGAGTGGAGGAGTAGATAGTAGTGTAGCTGCTATCTTATTAAAACAACAAGGTTACGAAGTAATTGGTTTATTTATGAGAAACTGGGACACTTCTATTAATGGAGATGTATTAGGTAATCCCAATCTAAATGATCCAATATGTCCACAAGAACAAGATTATAACGATGCCTTAACCGTATGTAATAAATTAGGAATTCCCCTCCACCGAATTGACTTTGTAAAAGAATATTGGGATTATGTATTCACATATTTCTTAGACGAATTGAAACAAGGAAGAACCCCAAATCCAGACATCATGTGTAATAAATACATTAAATTTGATTATTTTATCCAAGCAGCCAAAAAGTTAGGAGCCGATTATATCGCCACTGGCCATTATGCAAGAATAAAGGACGGAAAATTATTACGCGCCATAGATCAGAATAAAGATCAATCATATTTCTTATCCCAACTTTCTAGCCAACAACTAGAAAATGTTTTATTTCCAATTGGAAATTTAGAAAAAAAAGTAGTAAGAAAAATAGCAGAGAGCTACAATCTGATTACCGCCAATAAAAAAGATTCTACTGGCATTTGTTTTATCGGGGAAAGAAATTTCAAAAACTTCTTAAAGAATTATCTTCCTAGCCAAGCTGGAAAAATCATAAATATTGAAACTAACGAAGAACTAGGAACCCATACCGGATTAATGTATTATACCTTAGGCCAAAGAAAAGGGTTAGACATAGGAGGTACAAAAGAACGTTTATTCGTAGTAGGTAAAAACCTAGAAAAAAACATCTTATATGTCGCAATTGGAGAAGATAACGAATACTTAAAATCAAATAGTTGTATCATTCACAATGTCAACTTTAATACAGAAGAAAGACCAAAAGAATGTACTGCAAAATTTCGTTACCGAGGAGAAGATTATAAAGTAACCTTAGAATATTTAAAAGATAATGAAATAAAAGTAAGTTATCACAACGCAAAAGCAGTAACACCTGGACAAGCATGTGTTTTATATCAAGGGGAGCAATGTCTAGGAGGAGGAATCATCAAAACAGTGTGTAAAGACAATCAAAAAATATGGTATATATTGTAAAATACAAGTGTAAGTTTACACTTGCTTTTTTTATCAAACATGGTAGAATTATATTAGGTGATGAACATGAAAAAATTAAATAAATTATTAGCAGAATTAGGAGTATCAAAAGTACGTTTAGCCAAATATTTAGGTGTGTCTCGTCAAATGCTTTATAATTATTTAGCACAAGAAAATATTAATGAATGGCCAAAGGAAAAAGCAATGAAATTATTTTGCCTATTAGGAATTACCACTGCTGAAGAATTGGATTCCATCAACCTAGATGGAGAATATATCATTCAAGTAGAAAACAGATTAAATGATGGAGTAAAAGAGAAAGGGATCAAAGAAGTACTCACTGATCTAAAAGGATTCAACAAAAAAGAACAAGAAATTTTATCTGATATTATTAATTTATTAAAAGAACAATTAAGCGATGACAAAACCAAAGACACCTACAATAGCTATCGTTACTTATATCATTTTCTACAGTCGCTAGAAACCAATAAAGAATTAAAATACATCTTAGCCTACATGTCAAAATCAATGGGATTCATTGATCATGCAGAATATGTGTTTAATGAAAATCAACAATTTACTTTTGAGAGCATTCTATTCTCAGCTATGACTTTATACTCTAATGGAGGAGCATCTCGTAGCAAGATCGCTGAAACTCATAAGCGTTTTGTACAAGAAATAGAACATAAAAAAGAGGAAAGATTAAGTCGAACCCAAGAATTAAATACCGCTAAAGTACAAGCTTTAAAAGAATTAGGATATACGGAAATCAATAATGAAAATGCAAAAGAAGTATTAGAAAAAATCGCCGAAATTCAATCCAGAAAAGTATAAAAAGGAACACATCTGGAAAAAGAGCAGTTCTTCTCTAATTCCTGTCAATAATTTAGGAAAATGTCTTAAAATTTTTAAAACATTAACGGGAAAATATTCTCGTTTTTGTTTGCCATTTTATAACTTATTTGATTGATGTCAATAATAAACTCATTTCATTCGTGCTACGCATTATTGACATCAATACTCATAAGTTATTGTTAATCACTAACAAACAAGAATATGAAACCTAAGCATATTGATGTTGTTTGTGAGATTTTTCCATTTGTCTTAGGAATGACTGTAATTTAAATGGATGTGACATTGGTGGCCTATATACCTTTTTCTCTTGAGGTTGATTATTATCTTCCTGATCAAAGTCTTTAGAAAATCTTTGATTTCTTTCTAATTCTTTTAAATTATAAATATTTTCGTCGATTGTAACAAATAAATTTCCATCAAATGTTTCAATTACTAGGCACTCAGTTTTAGGCAAGAAACATTTTAACTCATCATCGATATATGGTTGATAATATTTATTTTTAAACTTAATTGCATTCCCATTATCAATTTTTCTTGGAGTTAAGATAGCTAAAGTATAATTTATTTTTTCTAAGGAAGGTGAAGATTCAAAAACGGATTCAAACTTCTTATAATCTAAGGCAAATCTATTATTGAA
>JAQXIG010000058.1 GCA_029007685.1 bacterium
CCCTGTAAATTATAGGTTACAATTCTCTAACTAATAACTATTATAAAATGTCCAACTTTTGGGGTTCATATCAGAACTCACTACGTTCGCTCTTGATTTTTAATTTCAATAGTTATTTTTTATGATGTCCCCAAAACGGGGTTCACCTCAATAGTCAGTTCTTTTTTTATTTTTGACAAGAGTTCGGTATTTAACTTGAAATATCTCAAAAAATCATATTATAATAAAAAATATGCAATAAAGTGACACTCTAAAGCATTGTACTTATGGTAGGAGGATAATCATGTATTCGTCAAATTGGATGTCTATAAATAAAAAAGAAAAGACAGCAAGATTGGAAAGTTATATTTTAAGACTAAAACAAAATGATAAAGAAGCATTAGCACAGTTATATGAAGAAATTAGAGTATCAGTATACAGTTTAGCTTTGTCGATTGTAAAAGATCCAAATATGGCCGAAGATATCTTACAAGATACCATCATAAAAATATACCAATCTTCCGATCTCTATAAACCAAAAGGAAAACCATTAGCTTGGATATTAACAATCGTTAAAAATAATGCCTTAATGAAATTAAGACAGCAAAGTAAAATGACAATGTTGACAGATGAAGAATGGAATAAAATACCTAAAAAAGAAGAACTAAGCAAAGAAGAAATAATGTTATTAAAAAGTTCTTTAAATAAACTGAAAGACGAAGAAAAAATCATAATTACTTTATATGCCATATCCGGATTAAAACATCGTGAAATTGCCGAATTATTAGATCTACCATTAGCTACAGTTCTATCGAAATATCATAGAGCAATCAAAAAATTAAAAAAAATCATGAGTGAGGAGAAATGAAAATGAACCAAAAGAAAGTTTTGTTGAATTTGCAATCTGCTTATGAAAAAATTACTCCCAATAATATAGAGGAAGTAATGGAACAATTAAACTATGTCAAAGAGGAGGAAGAAGTTATGAATAAGAATCAAAACAAGAAATGGCTAAAGTGGTGTCTAGTTCCAGTTACTGTTATGTTACTATTTTTTGTCTTTTTAGGGATTCAAAATAATCAAAATCAAACTTTATCATTAGTGTCAATTGATGTAAATCCAAGCATTGAAATTGAAGTAAATAAGAAAGAAAAAATTGTTTCAGCTAAAGCAATTAATGAGGATGGAAAAAAAATATTAAAAGAAATTGATCTAGAAAATATAGATTTAAAGACCGGAATTCACGCTATAATGGGATCTATGCTGAAAAATGGTTACATTGATGAACTGAAAAATTCAATATTAGTAACTGTTCAAAACGATGATACCAAAAATGGAAAAAATCTACAAACAAAATTAGAAACTCAAATTAACGAAATTTTAGCAAGTTATAAAATCAACGCCTCTATTATGAGTCAAACCCTAACAGACAATAGTAGTCTGCAAAATAGTGCTAATGCTTATGGAATCTCAATGGGGAAAGTCAAATTAATTAATGAAATTATTAAAAAAAATCCAACTCATACCTTTGGTGAATTAGCAGAATTAGATGTTCAAAAACTAAATTTATTAACAAACTCTGATTCACAACAATTAAACAATATTAGAGTAATTGGAAATGCTAGTGAAAAAGCCTATATAGGAAAGGACGATGCAATTTCAAAAGCACTAACTCATGCTAATGTTGAGCAAAATGAAGCTAAATCAATCAAGGTAGAATTTGATTATGATGATGGTATTATGGAATACGAGGTAGAGTTCTATATAAATAATATCGAATATGAATACGAAATCAATGCTATAACTGGTGAAATATTAAAATCAAATAGAGAACATCAAAATAATACTATTATAAATGATAATGCTAACACTCAAGGATTAAATAAAATTGGAGAATCTGTTGCTTTAGATAGAGCTTTAAATCATGCAGGATTAAACAAAAGCAATGCTTACGATATAAAATGTGAGTTTGAGTATAAAAATGGCAAAGCAGTATATGAAGTGGAATTTGATACTAGAGAATACGAATACAAATATGATATTGATGCTGCAAATGGCAGTGTAATACATTTTGAAAAAGAATGGAATGATTAAAAAATAAGCAAGGATGGATACATGAGCCTAAATGATGCAATATTTAAAACTCAACCTATTGTGACGCTACAAGATTTAGCACAAATTGAATCACACAATAAGAGAGAAAAACAAGCTTACAAATCTAACTCAGATATAAAGTTAGAATTAAGAAATGATAATATAGAGTTAGTACCTTTAACAGAAAAATATGTTAAAGGCTTTTATCATATTACAAAAGTCTATAGAAAAGAACACGAAGAACGAATGAAAAAAGAACTTTCATGAAATGTTAAGTAATTCAAGAAATGTAGTGAATGAAGTTGATAGTAATACTAGAAGTTATCAGTTATTAAAAAGAGAAAATGATTTATATAAAATGAAAATTGAGGTTTTAGAATTTAAGAATAAAAAAACGAGATTAAGAAAATAGAGACTGGAAAACCTGTATAAATGATATTTTTAAAGCAATGAAGAGTTTTTTAAAACATTATTACAATAAAGAAGATGAATCATTTGGTTATGAAAGATATTGTGATAGGTCTAATGATAACGACTTGATGATAATTATGATAGGGATAAAGATGATAATTTTGAAATCAGTTTATAAAAATATTTGATGCAAGTGTTAAATGATTGTCTTTTGCAAATTCGTTAAGGGAACTGCATATTTATGTGGAGTAGGTTGACACTATTTTTTTATGATTATTTCAAACTATAATTGATGTAAATAGACATATCTAATAAGTAAATCTTTATATAATTCTACTTTCATGTTATACTAAAAATATGGAGAGATGTATATGAGTAAGAATTTAGAACAGATTGATTTTGAAATATTATGGGAAGGGAAACCTAATGGTCTATGGGAAAGATTTTTAAATTTAATTCATATGAATTTTACAAAATATCAAATAACGAAAGATGAACTTATTGTATCAGTGGGATTTTTTAGTAGAAAATCTAATACTTATGAATTATATACTTTAAAAGATCCTGATATGACTGAAAACTTAATACAAAGATGGTTAGGAGTCGGAACGATTATAGCTACAGTTGACTCGCATGGTAGCAATGAAAGAATGGGAAATAAAGTATATTTAAGAAATGTTAACAATGTTGCAAAGGTTAGAAAGTTATTACGTGATGCGATTGAAGAAGATGTTAGTGAAAGAAAAATAACTTATTTTGATAAGGTATAAACAGTATACTATAAAATAAAAAAGAGGTTTTAATGATGGAAAAGAAAAAGCTATATATAATTATTTTATTTTCTATATTACTATTATCATTAAGTGGAGTGGGAATATATCAATCTATAAAGAAAGAAGAAAAAGTAAACCAATCAAAAAATAAAATAGAGGAATTAGGAGAGAATAATAATTTTAACAATAAGGAAACTAATGTAATAAATTCTTCTGAAGAAAAAGAAAATATAGAAATCAAAGAAAATGCAGAAATCAAAGAAAAAGTAGTAGATCCTAAAAAGGAAAATATTGTTAATAATGCTAATGATAATAAGAAAGAATATACTACTAATAATAAAAAAGAAACTATTATTAATAATGATAATAATAACAAAATCGAGGATGTTAGTAAAAAATCGAAAAAAGTAGAAATCAAGGAAGAAGAAATAAATGCTAATAACAATCAAGCTTCATCTACTACTAATAATACTTCATTTTCAAATAATCACAATAATACAAATATAGAAGAAAAACAACCGAAAGCAGAGGAACCAATAATACAAATACCAACTCAAGAAGAAAAGAATGATACTTACAGAAAACAATTACAAGATAAATATGGTATAAAAATTGCATATGGCAATGAACTTGGAAATTACTCCGCTACAGGAGTTCAACTTACAAAAATGACTGATCCAAATATAATAAATGAATATTTAAATAAAATAAATAATGTATTATCTTTATATCCAACGGGTTTTTTTAGGGAAATTATAAATTATAATATGCCACTTACCATATATTTAGTGGATGCCGTAGGAAATGGTCAATATGCAGGTCTTTTAGATAGTAGGGTCTTAAGCGATATGAAATTAACAATTCGTAAATATAGTTTGTTCGAAAGAACATTGCATCATGAATTATTTCATTATATCGATGCCTATTTAAAACAAAGAATGGCTCCTAATAGTGTTGAAGACACTTGGAATTCTTTAAATCCAGTTGGATTTGTTTATGGGACTACTATTTCATCCTATACATTTAGTGGTTCACCAGGAGCTTATTTTATTAATAATTATTCACAAACTAATTATAAAGAAGATCGTGCTACTTTATTTGCTGATATGATGTCTAGGACCTTTAAGAATAGTTATATGAATGAAGGAGAACCTATACTTTTAAAAATGAGAAGAATTGCGGAGGAATTAGATACGTATTTTCAAACAGTAACAAGTACTAATAAGGAACATTGGGAACGATGGATATATTAATTTTATAAATATATAAATATTTTTAATTCGAGTTTTTACATACTTAAAGATGTTTTTTAAATAAAAAATTAACCATATCTGTGTCAATAAATACACTAAATGAAAATTAAAAAATAATATGGATCGTCTAGGTTCTATAAAAGAAAGGTTAGAAACTTTAATGACATTACATGATAATGAAATATATACATTTCTTTTTATGTTCCCCCCCCCACAAAAAAATTTCCGTATATTACTGAGTGAAAGATATAATAGAAGCTACAAAAGATTTTATTGATGAATATGATTTTGACAATCGTAACTTAAGAGGAAGCTATAAAAAAGAAATTTGGTATTACATAAAAGATAATTATATTAAATATGTTAATTACATTTGTCATAATGAATTGATTAGTAAAAGAAGGAAAGAAACAATAAGGAATAAATTAGAGTAGTTTTTAATAGGATCCAAAAAACAAACATATGCAAATGTTAATGTAGTTAAAATTAATAATTCAAGATTAAATTCTAAAGATTACGAATACAAAAAAGGAAATATGATTTATCATAATACATATTTTGGAGGAACAAAATTTATTGAAGAAGAAGTTGTATATATAGATAATGTACTAAGATCTGCTTTCATGATGGTTGGCATAGATAATAACGTGCAACCCCTCTATGTAAAGAAAGGTGGTAAAAATGGAAAAATATGATAGAATGATTAATATAGAAGAACTGGATAAAGGATTTGATTATTATAATTTAAATTATAAATATAAATATAGATGTTATAAATGTTTAAAAGAAATAAGTAAAAACGACAAATTTATTTCTTCATTTAAAAAAGTTTTTAAACAGTTAAATTATGATGATTTTAATAGTTTAAATAAATGTTGGAATATTAAGAATATAGATGAAATGTTTTGTGAAAATATTGATCCATTTGTGACTAATTTATTAATTATTTTAAGTTATAATAATCATGAAAAAAATATGAAGAAAAATAAATTGAATGATAAACAAGTATTAATTCATAAAAAAAGGGTTAAGGAATGTTTTGAAAATGATTTAATTAAAAGAAAATATAATAGTATCAGGATTTCTCAAATGTTATGGGCTATATATTTTATTCGTGTTAAAATTATCGAAATAGGGAGATTACAATATGAATATTTTGAAGATGAGGGAAAACAATTAATAAAGATACATATACCATCTGGTGAAATTCTTGCTTATGATAAAGTATTAGATTCTTTGAAGAAGTCCGGAGGAGAAATAAAAAAAATTTTTAATATAAATGATGTTGATTATGTATGTAATTCTTGGTTACTGAGTAATGAAGTGAATAATATAATAAGTATTAATTGTAATATTAACAAATTCTATAAACTTTTCAATGTAATCGAAGGAGAAGAATGTATAGATGATATTTTAAATTTTGTATATTCATTAACGGAATGCAATGATTATGGTATATTATCAGAAGAAACAAGTCTACAAAAAAATATAAAAGAACAATTAATTAATGGTGTAACTTTTAAATTAGGAAAAGGAGTATTAAAAAAGGAAGCGATATAAATGAACGCAAATAAAACTGATATCAATTGGTATATACCGACTTATGGAAAACTTTTATACAGAAGTGAAGATGAATAGTTTGAAAATAAAAGAGTTAAAAAAAGAATATGGCAAATTACAAATAAAATATGGTGCTAAAGAATAGGACTCTATATATAATGGCGGATGCGAAGAAAATTCTGATATATGTTTTGTTTTTTTGAATCCTACAGGTAGAAATATTGCAAGTGATAAGTCATGGAAAGGTAGAAAATCACCTTGGCTTGATAAAAAAATGTATGGAAATTATTTTGGTAAAGAGATGCTATTAAAAGTATTTGAGTTAGCCAAAAAAGACAATATGAAATATTATATAAATTTATTAATATTTTAAGAAAAAAGAACATTAAAATGTATTGTCTATCAGGAATGAAATATTCTTTTCGTTTAAAAGCAAAACAGAATTTTATTTATGATAATTATGGCAATGACATAGAAGTTATTTCTTGTGCATCACAAGAAATGTGGAGATTTTTTACCTAAAAAATAAGATTTATAATTTAAACTAATTGTAAGTTAGAAGGAGTAGTTAGTCAATATCTATTCTGTTTATACTATATAAATTTCTTGTCTAATTGATGTTAGTTCTTTTCATCTATTATTTTCTGATGGAGAATCGAGTATAGGTAAACTAGTATTTATTTTATATTACATAATTTTTTAATTTTAATATTTATTTCTTCATAATTGTTATTTCCATATTTTAAATTGTAATAATCTTCAATGGTTAATTCATGCTTATTTGCACGATAAACAAGTAATTTTAATTTATTTTCTAAACCTTGTTTTGAAAAGTCATAAAGAGAAGAAGTAATATATCTAGCAAAAGCTTGATTAACATGGCCTTCCATAGAACAATGAACTTTATAATCTTCATCTTTTTGATTTTTAATACCAGGAGCACCATCCCCAGATACAAATATAACCTTAAATTTATCAATATCATATTTTTTATTAACATAATCAAAGATGACTTCCCAAAGTTCTTCATATGTTAGTTTAGAAGATGCAAAGTAACGAATATTTTTAAGTTTTTTTCTTTTAACAAAAGTTTCTTCATATCCTTCGTGTACAATAGCACAAGGGCATATTTTATTACCACCTTTTTGAAGATTAGCATGTATTTCATCCATTTCTATATATAAAATATCAGGTTGATTAGTAGACTTAATAATAACTTCATTTATTGAACCATCTAATACTTTAATTTTTTTTAGAAACGGTACTTCTTGATATTTTGGTGTTTCTTAAGGTGTGCCTAGCAGCTTGACTCATATTTTCTTCCATTGCATATTTAGTTAATTGATATTCAGCTTCATTAGTTAATCTTTGATAAGGGTTAAGATGAAGTATTTCTCTTAATAAGACAAACCTTTCTTTAGTGTCTTTTTTAATATAGGCTGTAGAATTAATAGTAATTAACCCAACAGAAGTAATTAAATTTCTTTGCCTAGTTTCTTTTATATTGAATTCTGTTTTTCTTTGTTTAGATTTTTTAAAACTTTCATCAAAATAGTTGAAAAAAGATTCATATAATTTTAATGTAAAAGTATCGCCAACGTTTCTAATTTTACTTTCTAAGTTTAGTGGATTAAAATTATTAGTAATTTCATTAATGAGTGGTATAATTTTCATATGGTTAAAACCTCGCTTTCTATTGTTTATTTAGCAATTCAATTATAAAGCATTTTTTAGGTTTTAACCGTTTTTTTATTCTATAAGGGTTTGTTTTTATAATCTCCACACTTTGTAAACAATATCTTTCCAAAAATAGTCATTTATTTTTAGTTTAGTATGTGCTATAATGAGTATATACTAGAATGAGAGGGAAGTAAAATGTGTTATAAAATACCTAAAAATATGATATTTGTGATAGTTGTTTTGGCATTAATTATGATTCCGAAAACAGTGTTTGCTAATAATGGAGGGTCTGGTATAACCACTACCACACCAGGAACTTCGACTACTCCATCTTCTAATCCAAGTACTTCACCAAGTCCGACACCAACTGTAGCTACAGGAATTACTATTAAACCAGATATCCCTATTACAATTGTAGAAGGAGATACCAAAAAGTTTGAGTTTAGTATTCTTCCTGATGATGCTACCAATCAAGAAGTGGTATGGACTAGCTCTGATACTAATGTTGCTACTGTTAGTGATAGTGGAGAAGTTACAGCTTTAAAAGCAGGAACAACAACGATAACAGTGCAGATGAAAGATGATACTAGAATTAAAGCAACTTGTCTTGTTACGGTGACTGCTAGAACGTTATCTAGTGATGCTACTTTAAAAAGTTTGTCTGTAAAAAATGGAACTTTAGATAAAATGTTTCAGTCTGCCACTTTTGAATATACGGTTACTGTTTCTAAAGGGATTAAAGAATTAGAATTAGAATATAACTTAAACGATAGTAAAGCTACAGGTGCTATGATTGCTAATAATGAAAATATTATTACTGGTACAAAAGTTAAAATTGTGGTAACAGCAGAGGATAAAACGACGCAAACCTATACCTTGGTTGTAAAAAAGGAAGAGATTAATTTAAATTTGAAGTCACTTTCTATTAAGGGATATACCTTGAATGAAACTTTTAAAGCTGGTAAAACGGATTATACAGCTGATATTCCTTATGAAGCAGTTGATGTTACTGTTGTGGCGAATGCTGAAGATAGCGAAGCAGAAGTAACTGTAAAAGGTGATACTGAATTAAAGATAGGAAAAAATACAGTTATTATTACCGTTAGTAATGAGGGAAGTAGTAAAAGTTATCAGGTGATTGTAACACGTGGAGCAGAGGATGAAGTAGAAGATAAGAGTGGAAATGGCAGTAAGTATAGTTCCGGAACTGCTAATTCTACTAGTGGTGTTGCGACGAATACAGTTGTTGATCGAGATGGTTCTAGTAATATTAAACACAATGTTTTACGGTATGTGTTTGTTACCATAGGTAGTTTTGTTCTATTTGCAATTGGTGCTATCGGCATTTATTTCTTTGTAAAAACGGTGCCAAAAAAAGAAAAGAATGCAAAAAGAGGTAAGGGCGCTGTGAAAAAAGTAGAACAAAAAGAAGTAGAGCATGTAGAAACAGATAAGGATACAAAATCTTCTGAAAATAAGCAGTTGAAAAGTATTATGCCAGGTGATTTAGAAGAGACTAGAGAGTTTAGAGTGGATGATCTGAATCACGAGAAAAAGAATGCTAAGATAGCAAAAGATATTGAAAGTTTATTTGAAGATGACTAGAGTCGTCTTTTTTCTTGATTATGTTAGTGTAAAGAGTTTTGGGGCAAATAATTAAGAAAGTTAAATTTATAATAAATTTGATTTTCTTTTTTAATTTTATATAAAGTTAATATAATTATCAAAATGCAGAAATTTTTCAAAATTTATTTCATTATAATAATTATCATATTCGTTGTAGTAAGTAGATGAATGATTAAGTTTCACTTCTTTAGTTCTAAAATTATTAAAGTACATGTTTTTAATATCTTTATTATTAACTTTAAGAAGTCTGAGTTTAAGTAATTGTCTTAATCCTTTTTTAGAATAAGCTTTAGGTCGAGAAGTAAAGATGTCAGCAAATATATGTGATATATGAGATTCCATCGAACATTTTAGATAGGAATGGTTTTGATAAAATTGTCTTTCCATCCAATTATTTAAAATGTAATCTCTTTTGGATTCAATAATATCTTTACGTTCAGGAAATAAATCGAGAAATTCATTACATAATCTTATGAAATCTTCCTTATTATTATCCAAAACATATTCGTATAGAGCATTATAGACATCATCATATTTTTGAGTAGTTAAATTACCAAGTGCTTGTGAAAAGTGAAAACCATCCATTGAAAAATTAATTTGAATATTATTATCGAATTTAAACCAACTGGATTTAGGGAAGTTTTTAATCCATAAAGCACAATCACCCATAAAATTAATTTCTTTCAAACAATCAACATCATAATTATTATAAATATAATCAATAGTATCATTGAGCAATTCATTATCAATAGAAGCACAAGTATAGGAATTAACTAATCTATATCTATTTATAGAATCTTGTTTCTTTTTATGTTTATAAACAAGTTCAGTATTTTCAAATAAAACAGCAGCTTTAATCATAAGATCTTTTCCATTATTGAATTGAGAACCAACAAACTTTTCATCCAGCATAACAAATAACTTTTCAATTCTTCTTTTATTTTCTAAATAATTATTATTATCAATATCAAAATTCATAACGATATTTCTAGCAGAAGCACGAGAAATATGAATATTATTATTCATTCTTTTACCAATTTTATTAGCAACAATTTTACCAGATTTTGAGTAACTAGAGGAAGAAGATTCCTCACAAATATTAGCGCATATAAAAGGGTCAAAATATTTCCTTTTAGGAAGATTTAAGAAGTAATCAGTAAAGAAAAATCTTTTATTATCTTTCTTATCATAATAATATCTCCGCTTAAATGTAACTTCACCAAACAATGTAAGAACAGTTCTAGAATAAAAACCTTTCGATACACAGAATTTATTACGATATTTAGTATTAAAAAAGATTTCATCAATATATTCAAAATATGATTTAATGGCATTAGTCATAAAAGAATAATTAAAATCATCTAGGTCAGTCATAAAATTAATATAGTTATCAATATCAGATGTTTTATTCCAAAAATTAGATTCATAAAAATATTTTTTTAAGAAATTATTAAAACTTTCTTCTAATATTTGATTAAAATGTGATATTATATTCATAGGAAAAACCTCCGTTATTTTATGTTTATCAAATTTATTATAACAAAGGTTTTTCTTTTTTTATGTCTTACCCC
>JAQXIG010000059.1 GCA_029007685.1 bacterium
CTAAATAAACATTAGCCATACCACCTTCACCAATACTTTTAATGATCTCATAACGATCATTTATTTTTTGCCCCTTTTCTATCATTCTATTACACCCTCTTCACTTCTTATTAAATAGGCAATCGAAACATTGTCAAGCCCTCCCCTATTATTAGCCTTGGCAATTAATTTCACTACTTTATCTTCGATTGATAGGTTACTTAGTAGCACCTTTTGAATTTGTTCTTCTTCTAACATATTGGTTAGACCATCACTACATAGGAAAATTTCTTGAATTTCAGTATCACAATCAAAAATATCGATATCAATCTTATGATTAGATCCTAAAGCCTTCATCAACACATTCTTTTTAGGATGATCTTTCGCTTCTTCTTCGGTCAATTCTCCTGCAGTTACTAACAGATTTACCAAAGTATGATCATAGGTAACTTTATGAAGTTTATTATCTTTCATGACAAAACCACTGGAATCTCCAATATTACCAAACAATACATAATCTTTAGTATTGATTGCTACTACTAAAGTAGAGCCCATTCCTTTGCTCTCCGGATGATTATCTACATAATTAAAAATTAATTGATTAATTTCAGTAGCACTGGTACGTAACCACTCAATTGCTTGATCTTTATTCATATTGATGAATGTTTCCTGAAAATGTTTTCCTAAATAACTAATGGCGATGGAAGAAGCTACTTCTCCTGCTGAGTGTCCGCCCATACCATCAGCTACTGCTAATAAGTAATCGTTACTACTATTTCTAATCGTGATAACACTATCTTCATTGTGATCTCTCATTCTCCCAGTATCGGTCATACAAAATACTTTCATATTAGTCCTCCTTTTTACTTCTTAGTTGTCCACAAGCAGCACTGATTTTTGAACCAAACTCTTTACGAATGGTAGCGTTTATTTTATTCTTTTTTAGTATATCATAAAATTTACTAATTGTGTGATAATCACTTCTTTGAAATGAAATGTTATTGGTTTCATTATAAGGAATTAAATTGATATAGCAGTTCATTCCTTTTACTAATTTGACCAACTCTAAAGCGTGCTTTTCTTGATCATTTATATCCTTCAATAAAATATATTCAAATGTTACACGACGATTTGTCTTTTTTAAATAATCTTTTAAGGTATCTATCAAAAGTTCAAGAGGATATGCTCGATTAATAGCCATAATTTGATTCCTAATATCGTTGTTAGGTGCGTGTAGACTAATCGCTAAATTCACCTGATAAGGCAAGGTAGAGAATTGGATAATTTTAGGTACAATACCACAAGTAGAAACAGTAATATGCCTACTTCCCAAAGCGATTCCTTTAGGGTGATTCATAATTTCGATAAATTTAACTAAATTGTCATAGTTATCAAAAGGTTCTCCAATTCCCATTACCACAACGTGACTAATTCTTTTTCCTATCTCTTTTTCAATCATCAAAATCTGTTCTACCATTTCATGGGTTTCTAAGTTTCTTATTTTTTTTAAACGACCACTTTCACAAAACTTACATCCCATATTACACCCTACTTGAGTAGAAATACAAAGACTATTGCCATAATTATGATTCATCAATACAGCTTCGATCTGTTCTTCATCCTTCAGCGAGAATAAAAATTTCTTTACATCCGTATCTGCTTCTTGTTTGACTATTTTGATGGTACTTAAAGTAAAATCTTGTTTTAATAGTTCTATCACTTCTTTTTTTAAATTGGTCATTTCTTCGAAGTGATCAACCCTTTTACGATATAACCAATCAAATACTTGTTGTCCCCTGAATTTCTTATCTTGATGATTGACAAAATAGTTTTCTAAATCAGCTAAACTTAAATTATATATTGAATTCATGGAATCACTCCTTGTGCTTTATTATAACATGAAAACAGACTATTCACTGGAATAATCTGTTAAAATGTCAAGCTGACACTCAAAAGTCGTCAAGACCATTTTAAAAGATATTCTTTCATCATATGTAGATCATAATGTTATTATTATTGTTTTTGTACAGTTATTACTATCATTTAGCTAACATATTGCGATTTCAAGTTCTAATGCTAATATTTTTCATTCGATTGACACTGCTATTTTTTAGTTGCTCACAGTGACATCAAAATATTGGGTAGTTCCAATATCGTTAAATTCCATGATAATCTGCAAAGTAGCTAATGAATTATTTTGAACTACTTGATGATAATGATCGAAGTTTATTTCAATCTTTTTGATTTTTCCTTCTTCCAATGTCACGATAACAAAATCCCTTAGAGTTTCTTCTACAGCTAACTTTAAGTCTGGATGATAGGATCTTACGATATCACTTGTCGATATGCTATAAGTATAGATATGATCATTTTTTACCAAATTTCCTTTTTCTACCAAAGAAATTATAGTTTCTAAATCGGTATAAATCAGATTTTCACTAGGACGATCTACGATATGGTATTCTCCGTTTTCTTTTAATAAATAATTGTCACTTAATTTGGCATAGTTGGTACTTCCAGTTTCACTAATGATGGTAAAAATTTCCTTATCATCTAATTTTTTTCCAGTAAAAACTTCTTTTTGATTATTGTTTGTCACAGTATAAATATAGCTATAGTTAATTTCATAACTCTCTATTTCGGGACCTTCTTCTTCGGTGGTTGGAGATGGACTAGGAGAGATTAACGGTGTCTGCTGGTTTGAGTTCAAATTTGAAGTATTATGATTGGGTTCACCTACTGATGGTTGAGTTCTAATTACTACGACTAAAATGAAGATAAAGACACTATATATAATCAACATTGCGATAGCATGGGCACGCTCGTCTTTCTTTTTTCCAAAACATTTAGATAAGATATCCTTCCATTTTATTTGTTTCATGATAACTCCTATTTAAAAATTTTCCCTAAAAAAGATTCTTTGTCTTTGCCATGAAAGAGATCTTTTACTTTCATTTTCTTTTTACCTGCAAATTGTAGTTCCGTAATAATGAGTTCTCCATCTTTGGTACTAACTCCCAAACCATCTTCATACACTTTTCCAATTTCACCATTTTGTTTGGTAGTAAAAAAACTATCACTAATTCTAGCTTCATAAATTTTTACGACCTGGTCATCTAGTATAGCATAAGCTCCAGGCCAAGGGTTTAACCCCCTTATCTGATTATAAATATCTATCGTAGATTTGGAAAAATCTAGTTTTTCATCTTCACGAGTGATATTCCAAGCATAAGTTACTTCTTTTTCATCTTGTGGCTTAGGATGGATATTTCCAGTTACGATATTAGGAATAGTATCTAATAATAGTCTAGTTCCTAATTCACTTAAGCGATCATGTAAAGTTCCTACATTGTCGTCTTTGTTAATAACAGTTTCTATCTGTGAAATGATATCTCCGGCATCCATTTTTTCCGTCATATACATAATAGTAATTCCAGTTCTTAATTCATTATTGATGA
This sequence comes from bacterium, assembly GCA_029007685.1. Taxonomy (GTDB): domain Bacteria; phylum Bacillota_I; class Bacilli_A; order RF39; family UBA660; genus Alloscybalousia. The sequence continues at coordinate 3,438 of JAQXIG010000059.1, forward strand.
TAGCTTTATGGATAGGAGCCCCACCACGTAATTTAGGTAACAAAGACGCATGCACATTGATACAACCATATTTGGGAAGATCTAATAAATCTTTAGGAATAATTTGACCGTAAGCACAAGTAACAATCAAATCTGGTTTCAAGGGGATAATATCATGATATTCTTCCTTTATTTTGAATGGTTGAAAAACAGGAATATTATATTTTAAGGCCAATTCTTTTACTGGAGAAGCTTTTCGTTCACGCTTTCTTCCTACTTCTTTGTCAGGTTGAGTTACTACTCCTACTACCTCATAATGGTTGATTAATCCTTGAAGAATATGGATACTAAATTGGGGGGTTCCCATAAATACAATTTTTAATTTGGTCATTTTTTCATCTCCTTAATCCATTGTTCATATATACTGATTAATTCTTGTTTTTGGCTATCATTCATTTCTTGGTAAGGATTATGATAGCTCTCTACACTTCCAATATGATGCCCAATTATTTTTCCTTCTTTAATAAAATAAACATCAGGTACTGCTAATCTTTTTTTTCCGGTTTCATCTTCACGTAAATTGTCTCCTAGAAAGTCAAATAATTCTTGTTTGATACTAGTCAAATTCAAGTTATAAGTATCAATATAATAGATAGTATCGATGTGATTGGTTTTCGCTGTATGAATTAGAATAGGAACGATATTTCGACACCAGGGACATGTATTATATCCAAAGTAAAAAATTCCCGTTTCTTTTTTGAGATATGTTAAAATTTCCTTTTCGTTTAGATACTGAATTCCGTTATCATAAGGGACTTTGATTTTGATCTTCTTCCCATTACGATCTTCTATGAGATTAATATATTCATAAGATATTTTAAAACGAATGGGATCAACTTGATAAAGGACAAAACCAACAATTCCTAGTAATAAGACAATGATTACAATCAAAATTATTTTCTTTTTCATATTACATCAACCTTGTTTAGTATATCATATTTGGTTAAGAAAAGAGTAAAAAATTCCCAATTGCGAGCATTACAATCAAGATTACCAAAGTATAATGGATATTGGTTGCTTGATTGTTTTTATACGAATTTGGGTAAACCAATTTCTTTTTGTGTTGTGTTTCTAGCCTGTCGTGTTTTTCATCTAACTTTCTTTGATTCAGATTCTCTAGAGTGGCATTTAAGGTAACTAGTTGTTCACCCATTGTGGTATTACTTACTCTGACAATTGTATTTTCCATCGTATCTTGGCCCACCATTGCTCCTCTTTCAATAAAGGATTCTAAAATTTCAGAAACGTATTCATCCATCAAGAAAACTATTTCAGGATGAATACCACCATTTTTAATCGACATATGGAAAGTTCTTTCTTTATTTAACACATACTGGTGAATCATCACAAGAACTAGAGATAGTTCTATAGAAGTAGATGATAATATTTCAAAATAGTTGACACTAAGATTATAGTTTTTGACTACTTTTTGAATTGGAAAGATTACTACAGAATCTAATTTATTCTCAGGATAATTTTCTAGTGAAAAGTTACCATATAAGATTTTAAAACGAGACTTATTTTCTTCTTTCATAAACTTCATATCTAAGTTGGCATGGATACTGAAATGATACTGATTAGTAACTAGAACAGTTGTCATCATAGCTACAAAATTCATCAATTATGGTCTCATGACATCTCCACTAATTTCTATACTCCCATTTTCTTTCACTTCCACATTATCGATGGGGTGTTCTATAGATAGTTTTCTTTTCTTCACTTTTCCAATAGTAATAACTCCAACATTTTCTAAGTCTTGTCTAGCTGTTTTGATTACTTCTTCTTTGATATCAATTACAACAGCATTCGATTGATGATCATTTTTTCAGTTTGTTGAAGAGGCGTAACCAAATGATTCAGCAGTATACAAATCCATATGATCACATCCTATTCTGATAAAATCATATCATAATAAGATATTTTTTACAAAACTTTTTAAGATAATGAAAGAAGATAATTTAGGTATTATCTTCTCACTTTGGTTCCTTTCCATACTTTAAAATTACTTTTATAATGATTGTAATCTTACTTTCATCTCTTCTAAACTTCGTTGACTCTTCTCCATTACCATCACAAACAAACTCCTTTTCGATATTTAAAATTTTTCTTTTATCTTATAAAATTTTGAAAAATTTCTGATCCCTGTAATCTATCACTATATTCTCAAACTTTTACACCAAATCAGCCCCATTCGCCAGTTTGTTTAATCACATCATCTTTAACCCTAACATGACTAAATGTTCGTAATCTTAAATTTTTTATTCAATTCCATGACAGTTTCTACAAACAATTCATTTTCTGACCTTTTTTAACAACATAGCGAAAAGCTCATGTAGTAGTGAATATAATCTACATCATCTAAATTGTTTTAAAATACACAATCATATAATTTTTTATACTTCATCTACTTCTTCTTTTTTGTCAGTTTCCTAGACTGTATCAGAAAAGAAAATCAATATAAAATAGTTCGTTTTAAAAGAGCAACTAAAAGATATAAGATAATTCTTTACGTTAAGATTGGATTTTTCAGTTTGATAAAATCTTTGCGTTACTTTTTTAATGTATAGTTACTCCTGTATAGTAATGATTTAAAATTTGATCATACGTGTATCCAGATTTAGCCATACCGCCCGCTCCATATTGACTCATCCCCACACCATGACCGTAACCTCTAGTTGTGATATTTAGAATGCCATTTTCTAATACTAGATCAAAATCAGCTGAACGCAGTCCTAGTAAATTGCGAAATTCTACTCCTGTAAATATTTTAGTTCCTACTTTTATTTCTAAAACTCTACCACTGCTATCTCGTGATAAAATTTGAAAACTAACATCTTCTCTCAGATCTACTCCTAGTAGAGTTAAAACATTGGAAAAGTCTTGGGAAGTTTCTCTTAGATAAGAAGAGGCATCTTTATCCCAACTACTATCAACACTTTTTAGATAGGGAATATCATGCCCCCAAACGTAAACAGCATCCTCAGTTTTACCATTACTGGTTGAATGATATACAGCATCAATGTAGTTCCCTTGATAATATATTTCTAAATCTTTCGTTTCCGTTACAGCTTTTTTTATTTTTTGGTAGTAAGTATCGAAAGAAGAACCCCAATCTTTTCTTAATTCATCATTATCTTTGTAACGTTGTGTAGATACAGAATCTGTCAATTTACCACCATTTTCAATTTTTTTTAAGGCGTAAGTTCTAGAAACAATTGCTTGTGCTTTTAAAGCTTCTATAGGAAAAGAAGCAGGCATTTCAGCTCCTACTACACCTATTAAATACTCTTCTAATGACAACGTGATCACACTACCATTACTGCGATAGACTGTTACTTGTTTTTCACTTACTATCGGTTGTGGAGAAGCACTTTCGGAACCTGTATTTGTTTGGGGAGAATTTCCCTGGTTGACTGAACTATCACTAGGTTTTTTATTACTTGAATTGTTGTTTGTCACATGAGTACCACTAGAAGTTGTAGATTGCGTTACGTTAGTATGGATTTCGTTTGATGGAAGGTTTTCTTGATCTATAATTTCTGCTTCTGCAATCTCCTCTGTTACCGAGGTGGTAGTTTCCATCTTTAGGTCCATATCTTCCTTAATTTCAGTCTGATTGGAAGAATCGATCTTTTCTACTACTGCATTTTGAATAATTCCATCACTAACATAAGTTAATTGGAAATCATCAACTTGCGTTGGATGCTCTGTTAATAATAATACAGCTAATATAATTCCCCCAACTGACAGCACTATCTTTTCTCCATTTCGTTTAATCTTTTTTTCCTTAATAAATCGTTTTATTTCTTCTTTCATACTACTATTTTTATGTTTCAATTTTAAATCTTTACCAAATTCGCTGTCATAATTGAGATACAAAACTAGCACTTTTTCACCATTTATTTTTTTAAATTGATAACCTGCTATCATAAAAAATCACCATTTATAGTATGGCAATTTCTGAACTATTTAAACTAAATATGAACAGGATCAAAGACGATATCAATTTTCACTTTGGAATTTGCTTTATAGTGTTCTATTATATTATTTAATATCATAGTTAATTTTTCCTCTTGTTTATATTTCAAAATAATTTGGAAGCGATAAACATTATTTATTTTAAAAACACTAGCGATACTAGGCCCTAAGATGATCGTAGAGGTAAGATTTTTTTCAAGATAATGAAATACTTTACCGCTATGGTTTTTGGCATCATCATAGTTTTTACTTAATATTTTGATAGTAGTTAAATAATAGTATGGAGGATACCCTAATTCTCTTCTAATTGACATTTCCTTTTGATAGAAACCTTCATAATCATGGTTTTTAGCATATTGAATAGCATAGTGATCTTGATTAAAGGTTTGAATTATGACATTACCTTTTTTTTCACCACGACCACTTCGTCCTGCTACTTGACTTAATAGTTGATAGGTATATTCACTACTTCTAAAATCCGGAATATTCAGACTAGTATCCGCATTGATTACCCCCACTAGGGTAACATTAGCAAAATCTAGGCCTTTGGCGATCATTTGAGTACCCAGTAAAATATCGTATTCTTGCTTTTGAAATGAAGTGATGATCTTTTCATGAGCTCCTTTTTTACTGGTCGTATCAAAGTCCATTCTGATTACTTTGGCTGTCGTAAATAACTGTTTGATCTCTTCTTCAATCTTTTCTGTCCCTAACCCGAGATTGGTCATCGATTTTTCACTACATTCTGGACAAAATTCTCGTTGGTTAGTAGCATAACCACAATAATGACATCTTAGCATACCACTACTTTTATGATAGGTTAAGGTAATATCACACTTTGGACATTTTTCTACATAACCACATTGTTGACAAGAAACAAAAGAGGAATATCCACGACGATTTAATAGTAATATTACCTGTTCTTTTTTTTCTAAAGATTCCTGAATTTTATTCGTCAGAAGATGAGAAAAGTGACCTTTGCAAGTTTTCATTGCTTGGTTCATATCGACAATTTCTACTTCTGGTAATGCTTTTTGATGCACTCTTTCTTTCATTTCTAGTAAATAATAAATTCCTTTCTTAGCCCTAGCATAACTTTCTAAAGTAGGTGTAGCAGATCCTAAAATCAGTGGACATTTATGATAGTTGCTTCGCCATTTAGCAATATCGATCGCATGGTATTTTGGAGTACTTTCTTGTTTATAACTAGTAGTATGCTCTTCATCAATAATCAATAAGCCAATATTTTTTAAGGGTGCAAATATCGCACTTCGAGCACCAATTACAATTTTGACTTCTCCTCTTGCGATTTTTCGCCATTCATCATATTTTTCTCCATCACTTAAACGACTGTGCAATATCGCAATATCATCAGAAAAACGTTTTTGAAATCTAGCTACAATTTGTTCTGTTAAGGATATTTCCGGTACTAGTACAATGCTTTCCTTACCTTCTTTTAATGTTTTCTCAACCAACTCCATATATACTTCAGTTTTTCCACTTCCAGTTACTCCATGTAGTAAAAACACTTGATCTTTCCCTCTTTTTTCTAATACTTTTTCAACTATTTGTTTTTGAAGAGATGTTAATGGATATTTGGTAAGAATTTCTGTCTGATTTTTGCGACGGTATACTTCTTCTTTGTTTTCTATAATTACCTTATGCTTTAGTAAAGTTTTAACACTGCTACTAGAGATAGTTTCTAGCTCTTTCTTATTCATTCTTCCGACTGTTTTTAATAATGAGATAATTTGCGTTTGATTGGCATTTCTCTTACAATAAGGATCATAGGTAGTGGATAGTGTTATATAGCTCTCCCATTTTTTTTGAATACTGACCTTATGTTTCGCTTTTAAAGCTTTGGGCAACATTACTTGGTAAGCACTAATTAGGGTACAAAGAGTAGCATTCATAATATATTTTCCTAGTTTTAATAGTTCTTCATTTAAAATTACTTCCTCATCCAATATAGTAATAATTTCTTTTAGTTCTACTTCTAATGAAGTCGCCTTTTTTATGTTTAAAACAAATCCTTCTAATTGTTGCTTTCCAAACGGTACTTGTACTCTAATTCCTATTTTTATTTTACTTTCTAACGAAGTAGGGACTAGATAATCAAAGGTTTTATTCATATTTCTATTTCCAAGTTCTACTAAGACTTCAATGATCACTAATCATCACTTCTCCTTTTTTCTATTATAACATTTTTTTTCCATTCTTCTTCTTTTTTTAAAAGGATGGCTAGTTCTATTAAATTTCTCTTTTTAAGGGACATAATTTGTTGGGAGCTAGTATTTAATCTACCATATTTTTCGATATTTAGAGTATAAATATCGAAATTAGCTCGATGCTGTTCTTGGATTTTATGATTTTGATTAGTGGTTAGATAAATGATAATGAATGGCATATTGGTGATATTTGTTCTTGAGTGATCATTACTCTTTTTGGAAAAAATCACCTTTATATTTTGATTTTTAGGAAATTTTAGGGTAACGATGATTTCTTGATCATTACCTTCAATCTGATCTATATTTTCGTAAACTTGAGTTTGCTCTAAATCAAAAAATAAACTAATCCACTTAGATACTTTTTGTTTCATCATCTATCACCGTACTCAAACTACCATATTTTTTCATGAGATGCAAAATCATCTTTTTCTAAATCCCGGCAAAAAAGAAAGAGAAAATAGTATGTTTAGCTACTAAATTTCTCTTTTTCAGATGTTTTTTAAAATAATTTTACAATATCATTAAAAGTGATAAAAATCATCAAAGCAATTAAAAGGAAGAAACCAATGGAATGAATTAAACTTTCTGTTTCGCCCTTAACAGGACTTCCTTTGATCTTTTCGATGAATAAGAATACAATTCTTCCACCATCGAAAGCCGGAAAAGGTATTAAGTTAATAAATCCTACATTAATACTTAACAAAGCAATTAAGTAAATAATATTTTTAAAACCGGCTTCTCTTTGTTCTCCCACAATACTATAAATGCCAACCGGACCTGATAATTGATTCACTGATAAATTCCCAGTAAATAGACTTTTAAAAGTAACGATCATTTGTCTAAATAAGGATCCTGTTTTGGTAAAAGCATAATCTATTGCTGCCATAAATCCGGTTTCTACTTCTGAGGATAATTTGACTCCAATCCGATATACTTTACTCCCATCAACGACTTCTTCTACTGGTTTTACTTTGATTTCATATTCCTTATGATCTCTTCTGACTAAAAAAGTAATGGGTCTAGATCGATTTTCGGTTTGAAGATAAATTAACATGTCATCTGCTGTTTTAATCTTATGATCATTTATTTTTAAGACATAGTCATTTTCTTTTAGCCCTGCTTCATAAGCGGGATTTCCCTTTAATACTTCACCAATAATCGGTTCACTACTGGGAGATCCCCAAATCAATCCCATTAAGAATAGAAAAATAATAGCACTAATAAAGTTAAATCCAGCTCCGAAAAACATTACGAGAAAACGTTGCCAAATAGGCTTTGTATATAATTTTCTATCTTCTGGAATATTGGTACTATCGTTTGCTTCTTCCCCTGCTAAAGCACAAAAACCACCGATAGGAATTGCTCTAATGGAATAAGTTGTTTCTTGATGTTTACTTTTCCAACTAATTAATTTAGGACCCATTCCAATTGAAAACTCATGAACATATACACCAAACAGTTTGGCAAATAGGAAATGTCCTGATTCATGAATTAGTACAATAATTCCCAATATAATAACAAAATAAATTAAATTGATCATTGTTCCTCCTATATGATACCTATAAATAATACTGCTGTAATAATTACAAAAATGACGCTATCAAAACGATCTAATACCCCACCATGACCTGGAATTAAATTTGAAAAATCTTTTTTACCATACAGTCTTTTGATAGCAGAAAACACCAAATCTCCTAGTTGCCCTATTAAGGATAGTGTAAGGGTGACAATTAACAGATGCGTCAGATTCATATTGGCATTAATTACAGTTAAATAAAAAATAATAGCTGTAAAGACCCCCATTATGGTTCCACCAATTAAACCTTCAATCGTCTTCTTCGGCGAAATTTTAGGACAAAGTTTATGAGTTCCTATTAATTGTCCAGTAAATAAGGCAAAAACATCAGTCATCGTTGTAATGACAAAAAAGTACGTAAGATATAATAGTGAATAGTTTCTAATGATAATCATTAAATGAAAGGAAAGTCCAATAAAAATAGCTGATCCTAGTAGATATAAAGCATCCTCTAAATTATACTTTTTAATATCCCCAATTATGACGATTGGTAACAAGAAGACAATCATAAATAAACTTAAGATTTGATAGTCTAATACTAATGTTAATTCATTTGACTTACAGTTATTGACAATTAGAAAACCTACGGCTAAAAAAGACAATATTTCTAGTAATAAAGGTAATTTTTTTTCTTTATAACGCACATCATATAATTCTTTAAATCCAACTAATCCTAAAATCAAACTTAGACTAGTAAAATAAAGTCCGCCTTGAATGATAAAAGGAATAAAAATGGATAGTATGATAATAGCACCAATCACTCTTGTTTTCATATTTATCCTCCTGATTTTTTTCATTATCTTTTCTATTATTATAATACAGTTAGAAAATAACTACAATAAATTTATGATAATTCTTTTTTTGAATATACTAAGTGGTGGTGATACTATGTATTATTATCTTAATTATTTTTTTCTTTTTTCAATTATTGGTCATTTTTTGGAAAGTACTTTGTATCCATCTTATGAAAGTGGTATTTTAACGGGATACTGGACGCCTATTTATGGAATTGGAATTGTGATTATTATTTTTATTTATCAGTTATGCCAGAGATGGAAACTTTCTAACAAATGGTACTTTCCTCTATTGTTTTTTTTGATTTGCGGGATTACTTTAGCGAGTATTGAATTATTAGGAGGATACTTAATTCAGATTCTTTTTCATCGAGTATTTTGGAACTATCAATCACATCACTTTCCAATTTTTTTGTATACTTCTCTAGATATGGCCTTGATCTGGGGAATTGCAAGTTTAGGTGTTTCTTATCTTTTGAAACCACTTTTTGATCGCATTATATTAAAAATTCCTAAATGGATGACATGGATAGTTTCTGTCATATTTATAGTGGATGTTTTATATCAACTAAGCAGTTTATTTACGAAATAAAATAACTAGTTAAAAACTAAAAGTTTGTCTACCATCTAATATACAACCGATGCTTTGTATCATGAGAAGACTACCGTACTCATTTACAGTAATCTTGGAATACTTTTTCAGCATCCTCCTATACAATCAATTCTTCTTTCCAATATTTTTTTTTGGGACTTAATAGCTTGATACATTTTTAAATCTTTACACACAACACACACTTTTTTCAAATAAATACTTTTGGATAGTACCTCCATAATAGAAATCAAAACCAACAACGCGAAATGATTCACCAATTTCACAGAAATTTTATCAATTAGAAAAGACACTTGATAATCTTGATCCTTCTCTATCATTTGAAAATGGTCAAATAAAGACTTAATAAATTCTTGTTCTTCTCTCGAAGTAATCTTTTTCAAGTTACTATATTCATAATCCCAATAGACATCCTGCTTAGTTTTTCCAATCACTCTATCTGTAGGCACAATATCTCCCATTTGTAATGTCACACACTTTTTCAATATTATTTGAAGATTTTCAAACTTGCACCCCAAAGGTGAAATTCCATAATAAAAAGATGCTAATTTCAAAAAAGAATAGTTCATAGGAACATAATCATTATCAAAATATAATAAAGTTGAATGACAAAAAGGACATAAACAAATCCCTTTCTGATTAGTAGAATAAATCAAATCAATATAAAAAGTTTGTAAACAACGATAACAACTCGCAATATTATTATAATCCAATTTATTACTGATTGGCACATTTTCTCTTAAAGCAACAATCTCTTCAAACATTTCTGTTAAAGAATAATCACTCACTGGTAAATTAGTATCTGGAAATGTTAAAAGCCTATTTATAATAAGCAACACTCGATTATCCTTAATCTTCTTTGTTGTGACCAACACATAAAGATGAATCAATAATTCATACTCATTTAATTCGTCAACTAAGATATCTTTGGTACTATCAAAAATCTTTAAATATCTCTTAGGCATTACTAAAAAATAATTCAGATCATAACATAAATCTGGAAGTTGCTTTATTCCTAATTTTTGATATTTTTGTAACCACCAATATTTCATCACAATCCTCCACTTAACTAACCACAATCTAAAAATATCTGTAAAATCTCATATAAAAGATGATCAATATTTTTATTCTGTCCTAAACAAAAAAATAAATACCCTATCGTTTATCCTGATTTTTATGATGAAAGCCAAAAACTAAAGTAAAAAACTCAGATGCCTATAATCAAAAACGATCTAATTTTAATTGAATATTACTTTCAGTATAATATAAAATCAAAGTATCAAAATGATCTTTATCTAATTTCAAAATCACTTTTTCCTGAAACAAAGCCAAAATATCATCACGATAAGAAAGATTAGAAAAATTTTGATTACTATCAGTATTTAAAGTGTAATAGTAATAATCATCATCAACATATAATGTTTCTTCCCTATCTCCTAATCTCAATGTATAGCCTTCCTCTAAATCAATTTTTCCCGAAAAATATTCACTAGTCCGATCCTGCAGATTCATGTACAAATGATATTCATCTTGATCTAGATCTAAATACAACACTTCCTGTTCTTGACTAATCCAATATCCATTCAATTCATGACTACGATAACCACTGAAAAAGGCACTTTTTAAATAATCACCTACGGTAGTTTGGTAACCATGAACAGTCATTTCTAATGATGCCAAAAACAGAAAAACAGAAATAACCCCAACAATTCCTAACGAAAGGACCGTAACTAATAAAGAAACAATCTTTATGCCTTGAGAAGTAGTTCTTAACCCCAATATAACCAAAATCAAGGCAATAATAACAGTAAATATTCCAATAAACGGATGAACAAAACATAGAAAAATCGCTACAATAGCTAATAGCAATCCAATTAAGCTCTTATGATCACGACTTAAATCTTTCTTAAACGAAAAATTGGCTGTACTCATTGCCATTTGATCTTGCCTTGAATTCATATTATTAGAATTAGAACGGCAACGCGCAAACAGATCTTGATCAGAAGAGCTAGTATCCATCTTTTCTCCACAATAAGGGCAAAAATTAGTTTGACTGATCAAATGCGCTCGACATTTCTTACATTCCATAAATCTCCCTCACCATAATAAATATATCATACTTTTCTAAAATAGAGACAACTTTTCATCAGAGAGTTTTCTTTTTCAACCAACTACGGTATAATGGAGAAAGTAAAGGAGAGACAAAATGAGAATAACTATTTTAGGAACAGGAGCTTATGGTTTAGCTTTAGCGATAGCTCTGAACCATCACAATGAAATAACCATGTGGACTAAATTGGAACAAGAAAAGAAAGAAATAGAAACAACTCATAAATATGAGCGCGTATTACCAAATACCATCATTCCAAAAGAAATAAAAATAACAACTAGTTTAGAAGAAGCACTAAAAGATAACGATTTAATTATCTGTGCTATTCCAATTGCATTTATCGATAATATTTGCCAAGAACTAAAACTTTTCTTAAAAACGAATCATCATATCGCAATCGCTAGCAAAGGAATTGAACAAAATACCTGTTTATTTGTAAATGAGATAATGAAAAAACATTTAAACACCAATCAAATCGCTGTAATATCAGGACCAAGTTTTGCAATCGATGTTGTAAAAAATACTCCTATCGGCCTCACAGTAGGAACTGCTAACGAAGATACCAAACAACTAATAATAAATGCTTTCAACAATAGTAATATAAAATTAGAAATTTCAAATGATGTATACGGAATAGAAATATGCGGAGCCTTAAAAAATATTTTCGCGATTGCCTGTGGCATTTTAGACGGATTAAAGGCCAACGAATCCACCAAAGCACTACTACTCACAGAAGCAATCTATACAATGCAGCAAGTAATAGAATCTTTAGGAGGAAATCCTAATACCATAATATCCTATGCTGGCTTTGGTGATCTATTATTAACCTGCACTAGTACCAAAAGTAGAAACTTTACTTTTGGCAACACATTAGTAACAGGTACCAAAGAAGAAATCCAAAACTACCAAAACAACAACACAATTGAAGGTCTATACACCATCAAATCAATGAATCAACTTCTAACAACAAACAATATAACTTCTCCACTGCTAAAGACCATCTATGAAATCACAATCAATCACCAAAATCCCAATTCTTTACTAACTACAATAAATTCAAACTAAAAAGAATCAACAATTGACTTTGTCAAAATTGATTCTTTTCTTATTTCCGATTAGGAATATTCAAAATAAAGTTTTCTGCATCCACCACTTGGTCATTTTCATCTAAAATTCGAATTAATAAGTTATTCCTTTTTCCTACCACAAAATCGGATAAAACATAAAAATGTTTATTGGTATAACTATCATTTCCTAAAGTATCTAATAAACGAACATAAGAAACTTCTTCCCCAACTGTAATGGTTTCAGTTGTAATATAATATTCAAACTTATATTTGTCGCCCGTATAAAAATAAAGATAAACCGTAGAATTTTCATTTTGATAAGGATTATAAATCAATAATGGTCTTTTGATTGAATAATGATTAATTAACAATCTCCTAACATCTTCATCAACAGTGTCTCTTAACACTTCATTAGAAACTACTAAACCAGCCGGCATACTAACAGTAAGAACTCCACTTCCAATTTTATAATCTTCTACTAAATTAATATGATCTTGAATCCACTTACTATCATCAACATTATTCTCTAAATATGCATAATAAGAAGCGGTTCCCTTATCATAAACAAGTATAGTAGCGATAACCAATATAACAACTAATATCCCATATTTAATTGCCACCTTGATCATATAACGTTTCATTATCATCACCTACACACTATTATAAAACAAATCCCTAAAATTGAATAGTCCTTTAGTGATGAATATCATGATAATACCGATATTCATCAATTTGTACAGATACTTCCTCTAATTCAGAATCGATATCATCCATACTATCTAAACA